>DASRZG010000300.1:0-8503 GCA_035686585.1 Phycisphaerae bacterium | reverse complement strand
TCAGGTCGTCGACGGCGTCGCGCGCCCACAGCCGCAGGTCCAGCGCCACCTGGTCGTTGCGGCTCCTGCCGGTGTGAAGCTTCCGCCCGGGCTCGCCGATCCGCTCGATCAGGGCGGCCTCGACGACCATGTGGATGTCCTCCAGGGCGGGGTCCAGCTCGACCCGGCCGGATTCGATCTCCTCGGCCACCTGCTTGAGTCCGCGCTCGATCTCCGCCAGCTCGGCCGCGGTCAGCACGCCGATCTCGCGCAGCATCGTCGCGTGGGCGAGGGACCCGGCGATGTCGTACTTGTACAAGGCGGCGTCCACGTCGATCGACGCCACCAGTTCGGCCGTCGCCTCATCCGCCTCCGCCGTCAACCGGTGCTGCCACGCCTTCCGGGATGTCTTCTTCTTCGCCATAGATAGGTTCCTGTCGCGGCGGATGGTAACACAGGGATCTTACGCTCGGCAAATTGCGGATTTCGAATTGCGGATTGCGGATTGAGAAACAGCAACGACGCCAAAAGGCAAGCCGAGACGTCCCGTTGTGTCCGCTTCTTCTTTTCAATCCGCAATTCGCAATCCGCAATCCGCAATTATCTGAGTGCCTCCCACATCCTCTCCCGTTCCTTCCACAGCGTTTCCCGGCTGTGGTGGGCGCCGATGTGGTCCCAGGGGAGCAGCTCCGACGGGTCGCGGGCGCGGTGGGCGAAAAAGGCCGGATCGATCCCGCAGCCGGCGAAGGCCTTCGTCCAGAGGTCGTACCGGAAATGCTCGTTCCAGCCGTCGAACCGCGCCCCGGACCGCCAGGCGGCTTCGATCACGTCCGCCAGGCGGCGGTCGCCGCGGGCGATCACGCCCTCCAGGATCGACCGCTCGATGAAGTGGAACTTGAACTGCACCGGCGAGCGCCGCCGCAGGGCGTGGAGCCGGTCGCGGACGGACCAGAAGTACTCGGCCTCCCGCATCGGCTCCCACTGCATCGGCGTGTGCGGGCGGGGCACCAGCCACGAAACGGCGGCGTTGATCGCCCCTCGCTTGCCGTCCACGTCCCGCCGGCTGTCCGACAGCCGGGCCGCCAGCCGGTGGATCGCGTCGATGTCCTCGCCCGTCTCGCCGGGAAAGCCCGCCATGAAGTACAACTTCACGCTGCGGAGCCCCGCCTCCCACGCCGCCCGCACACCGGCCAGCATCTTCTCGTCGGTGATCCGCTTGCGGATGGCCTGGCGGATCCGCTCGCTGCCCGCCTCGGCGGCGATGGTCAGGCCGCTCTTGCGGACCTGGGTGGTCAGCCGGGGGATCAGGGCGAGTTGGCTGTCCACCCGCAGCGACGGCAGGGACAGGGAGATGTTCCGCGGCGTGAACTCGGCCGTCATCCGGTCGACCAGCTCGGCGAAGTGCGGGTAGTCGCTGGTGGACAGGCTCAGCAGGGAGATCTCGTCGTAGCCGGTGGCCGCGATCGCCTGGCGGGCGATGTCGAGGATCTCCTCCACGCCTCGGCAGCGGACGGGCTTGCGGACGGAGCCCGCCTGGCAGAACCGGCAGCCGTGGGGGCAGCCCCGCATGATCTCGATGGTCACGCGGTCGTGGACGGCCTCCGACAGCGGCACCAGCGGCGCGGTCAGGGCGGGCGAGGCCGAAAGGTCGGCCAGGACGGACCGCTCGACACGTTCAGGCACCCCCTCGGCCGTCGGGGTCATGGACGCCAGCGTCCCGTCGTCGTTCCAGGCGGGCCGGTACAGCGACGGGGCGTACACGCCCGGGATCGTCCGGGCGGCCTGGAGAATCTTCTCCCCCCGCGAGGCCCCGGCCGCCTTGGCGTCGCGGACCAGCGCCACCAGGGCCGCGATCACCGGCTCGCCGTCGCCGACGCAGAACAGGTCGGCGAAGGGCGCCATCGGCTCGGGGGAGTCAGCACCGCTGTCGCCCATGATCACCAGCGGATCGGCCTCGGTGCGCTCCGCCGCCCGCAGCGGGATCCCCGCCAGATCCAGCATGGTCAGGACGTTGGTGGCGCAGCCCTCGTGGGCCAGCGAGAAGCCCAGCACGTCGAAGTCGCGCACCGCCCGGCGGCTCTCCCACCCGAACAGCGGGACCCCCCCGGCCCGCATGACCTGCTCGGCGTCGCCCAGCGGGCAATAGCTGCGGTCGCACGCGGCCCAGGGGATGTCGTTGACGACCGTATACAGCACCTGCGAGCCCAGATGGGAAATGCCCAGCGGGTAGGCGTCCGGGAAGGCCAGCACCACCGACACCTCGGCGGCCTCGACGTCCTTGTGGCGGGCGTTGGTCTCCCATCCCACGTACTGCCCCGGGCGGGACACCAGCGGCAGCAGCGATTGGCGAATTGTCTCGGCCAGGTCCTTCACGCGCTCATCCTACGACGGCAACCTTGAACGCCGCCACACGCGGGCTATGATAGGTGGTATACGCATTTCGAGGAAGAGCCATGAACCCGTTCGCACGGATGTACCTCCGCCGCCTGGGCCTGAGCGGATGGCTGATGCTGATCGGCGGGGCGATGACCGTGATCGGCGGATTCCTGTTGCTGGTCTGGCTGGTGATGCAACTTGCGATCCTGGCGCCGGTGATCTTCGTGGCGGGGCTGGTCCTGCTGGGGATCGGAATGCTGCTGAGTCCACGGAAGCGCCCGGAGGATGAGGACCTTCCGTACTACTGAGCCTGTGGAATCATGATGAAATCGCACACCAAGTATCTGACGTTTAATGTGCCGGAGCGGATGGGGTTCGTGAACATCACGGCCCAGGTGGCCGAGGCGGTGGCGGACAGCGGGGTGCGGGAGGGGCTGGTGCTGGTCAACGCGATGCACATCACCGCCAGCGTGTTCATTAACGACGACGAGCCGGGGCTGCTGGAGGATTACAGACGGTGGCTGGAAGAGCTGGCCCCGTTTGATCCATCGCCGCGGCGATACCGGCACAACCGCACGGGCGAGGACAACGGCGACGCGCATCACAAGCGGCAGATCATGGGCCGGGAGGTCGTCGTGGCGATCACCGGCGGGAAGCTGGACTTCGGCCCGTGGGAGCGGATCTTCTACGGCGAGTTTGACGGACGACGCCCCAAGCGGGTACTGGTGAAGGTCCTAGGGGAATAGCCATGACCATATCGTTCAACTGCGAGCACTGCGGCAAGAAGGTCCAGGCCCCGGACAGCGCCGGCGGCAGGCGGGGCAAGTGCCCGTTCTGCAAGCTGGAGTGCTACATCCCCGCGCCGATCGGCGACGAGGAGGTGTACGACCTGGTGGCCCCCGACGCGGGCGAGGAGGCCCGCGCCCGGGCCGAGGCCGAGGCCCTCCGCCAGCAGGAGATGGACCTGCTGTCCGCGACCGGCGCCCGCGAGGCCGGTAGGCCCGTCCCCTTCGAGGACCGCAGGAACCTCAAGCCCGAGGACCTGTACCACCTGGTGGTCAACTACTGCCTGGACATGTCCGGCAGCAACATCGAGCGGGCCGAGACCCACGTCGACAAGCTGGCCCCCGTCCGCCGCACGGCCTGCGTGGCTGTGGACGACTTCCTCGCCGGCAAGGTCATCGAACCGGCGCTGGACAAGATCCCCACCAAACTGCTCCAGGGATTCCTCCAGCAGCTCAAGAAGAAGCTGTCCTGATCCTCGGCGCCGCTCAGGGCCCGCCGGCGCAGGCGGCCGCGGCGACGATGCCGACAATCCCCTTACGGATCATCATCACGCCGATCGCGGCCAGGATCAGGCTGACGACCTTGGACCCGGCCCGGATGCCCGTCTGGCCCAGCACCCTCGTCAGGGCGCCCGCGCACAGGAACAGCCCGCCGGCCAGCAGCACGTTGGCGACGACCGCGGCCAGCGTGGCGGCGATCCCGTGAATCTCGACGAGCATCAGGGTGGTCGTCAGAACGGCGGGGCCGACGATCAGCGGCGTGCCCAGCGGCACGACGCCGATCGCGCCGCCTTCCCGGGCCAGCTTTCGCCCGCTGACCAGGTCCAGCGTGGCGATCAGGAACAGCAGCGTCCCCCCCGCCACGAAGAAGTCGTCCACGCTGACCCCAAGAAGGCGGAACAGGCTCTTGCCCAGGAACACGAACCCGACCGCCAGGACAGAGGCCGTGATCACCGATTCGAGAATCGCCCGGCGGCGGGACCGCGCGTCCAGGCCCTCCGCCAGGCCGAGGAAGATCGGCAGGATGCCCAGCGGGTCCACGGCGATCAGGATCGGCACAAAGGCCAGCAGGAACCCTTTCATGACGGTCTACCTCTCGGCGGTCGCCGGTAGGTATCATCGTCACGGACGGCGGGGAGGACATGAGGGTTATGGGGGTGGCACCCGAGACTGACGCTTGCTTGAGCGCGAGGCACGCCGGGTGGCACCCCCAAGGCTGGCCCGCCGGGGGCGTCGTTTGACCCCGGCGGGACAGGCTTGAGGGTGGAATGGGGCGGGACCCCAGGCAACCCCAGGCGCGTTCCCACCCTCAAGCAAAGCGATCCGCCGAGGCGGATCGCTTCGCCCCGACGGGACAAGCTTGGGGGTGGCACCCCGGAGGCCTGGGGGCGCCACCCGGGTACCTGGATTATCTCTTCGGCGGGCTGGCCTCGCGGACGACGGCGCCGTGATCGGGGCTGAGGATCAGCAGGGAGAACTGCTCGACGATGTCCAGCTCGTTGGTGTTCAGCGAGGTGTAGTCGAACAGGCCCCGCAGGTCGGTGTAGCCGTCCTTGTAGAACTTCACCTGCCCGTTTCGCAGCCGGGCGTAGACCTTCACGTACACCTTCGGCAGGGCCTTGCCCGTGTCGGCGTGGGCGACGCGGACCTGCCCGTACTCCGACGCCACCTGCACGTTCAGGGAGTTGGCGTAGTACGCCTGCGACTTCTTCACTCCGGCGGCGACGATCTCCACCATCACGTTGGCGTTGTGGAACTCCTTGGGCAGGTCGAAGGCATACGAGGTCTTGTCGGCCGGCAGCTTGATCGTGGCGGTGGCGTTGGGGCGGATGTAGGCGAACTGCCCGGCGTATTCCTTGACGAACGGCTGGCGGGAGAACAATAGCTCGATGTCCATCAGGTAGTAGTTTACCGTCGCCGATTCGAGGTTGCGGTAGTCGACGGTGACCTTGCGTGCCTCGACCTTGAAGTCCAGGCTGGGGGCGTCGGCGGCCAGTTTCGTCTGCTGCTGGGTGCGGTCCTCCGCGTCGATCACCTTGGCGCCCTTGCCGGCGATCTCGTCGAGCTGGGCGGCGACGTTGGCGAAGATGTTCCGCCACCGGTCCACGGGGTAGTCCTTGTACTGCCCCGCGACCTTCTGGGCGGTCGCCAGGCCGGGGGTGAAGAAGTCCATGTAGGCGTCGAAGTAGTCGTACTGCAGGCGGGTGGCGAGCTTGGCCGGGGCGACGCGGGAGAAGAAAGCCAGGGCCTCCTCGATCCGGTCCTGCAGCAGCATGTAGTAGGTGACCGCCATCAGGTCGTCGTCGTCGAGGGCGGGCCGGCAGGAGAGCACGGCCATCAGGGCGTGGTGCTGCCCGAGCAGGCGGTCGTTGACAATCTGCCGCCGGGTGCCCAGCTTGTGGGCGCGGGCGTTGACCAGCGGGCTGTACTCGACGTGCTGGTACGACTTGCGGATGACCGGGTCGATCGTCAGCAGCCGGGACGCCAGGGCCGGGCCGCACTGGCCGACGAAGGCGTCGGCGTGCTGGAGGAACTGCCGCATCGGCTCCAGGTCGTTGTGGTAGATGCCGTAGCTCCAGAGCGTCTGGTCGTACAGGTGGCGCCTGGCCAACATGGCCAGGACCCGCTGGGAGAACTGCTTGTCCCGCATGCGGAAGGCGATCCGGGACAGGTCGTGGCGGTTCATGTTGTTGTCGGCGATGAACCGGGCGACCTGATCGTCCGAGCCGTGCTGGGAGACGTAGTCCCAGGAGGAGGTGTCGAGCTTGCTGAGCTTCTCGACGACCTTCAGCTTCACGGCCGGCGCCGAGGCGACGTGCTTCTCGTCGCGGGCGACGCTGACGGGGTAGTGGGCGAACTCGCCGGGGGCGGGGAAGTAGAAGTAGTACTCCAGCGTGGTGGTGCGGTACGGGTCGAGCACCAGGTGGACGCTGCGGGTGTCGCGCCCCGCCAGGACGGGGATGGCCCCCACGGGCACCTGCAGCAGCACGTCCAGCTTCTGCCGGCTGGAGGTGGGGTTGGTGACCACCATGTGGCAGCCGTAGACCACGTGGACGAGGAACTCGTCGGTCACGAACTTGTCCAGCTTCTCGTTGTTCTCGTAGCGGTAGCGGTCGCCGTGGCGGAAGAAGTTCTGGCTGACGAGGATGGGGGTCTTGTCCGCGGCGGCGGGGACGGGCTTGATCTCCTTGTGGAAGGCGATCAGGTCGCCGGCGGCGTCGAGGGTGAAGGCCCTGCCCTCGAAGGCGGACTTGTGCTCGGGCGCGGTGAACGGCAGGTCCAGCACCGCCATCGCCAGCATCATCTCGGTGAAGTTCCTGCCGGCCTCGGCGAACTTCGCGGACAGGAAGGGCCCGTTGCCCTGGTGGGCGGCGTAGTCGGCCCAGAAGCCCTGGACGGTGACCAGCGAGGCGTTCTGCTGGTCGATGGGCAGGTGGTAGTAGTTGTTCTCGACCCACTCGCGGGTCTTGTCCAGCTTGCGGTAGAGTTGCTCCACCCGGCCGCGCTTGTCGGCGTCGCGGGCCAATTGCCGCAGTGCCAGCGCGTTGCTCTCGTCGAACGCCTGTAGCTTCTTGGCGAGCTCCTTGAGCTCGCCGGGCTGCCGGCCCAGCGTGTCCTCCTGCTCGGACAGCGCCTTGCGAGCTCGCGCGGCCGCCTGGGGCGCCATGGGGGCCGCGGTGGCGGCAGGGGCGGGCCTGTCGGCGGCGGGCGCCCCGCGACCTCCCCCGCTTTGCCGATAGGCGAAGGCGCCGTTGGCGAGGGCGATGCGGCCGGCGCTTTCGGCGACTGCCGCGCCTTCCGGCTTGGCGGCGGCCAGGTCGGACTTGAGCTTCTCCTGGGCCTTCTCCCAGCCGTAGGCGTCAGTGGTTTCGAGGGCCCCGGCCTTCAGGGCGGTGTCGAAGAGGTGGTTGAACCGCTCGACGTCCGGCGGGATCAGGTCATAGCGATCTTGGACGAAACGGGCGGCGGCGGCCCGCTCGGTGGCGATCCGCCGGCCCAGGAGGATCTGCTCGACGATGTTGAGCTGCTCGTGAGGCCAGGGCTGGAGGTAGCCGCCGAGGGCCTCGCCGATCAGCCAGTGGTCGAGGTATGTCTTGTCCTTCTTGTTGACCAGGTAAGGCTTGATGACGGTGCGGAAGAACTCGGGGTCCTTGTGGTAGAGGAAGAAGCTCAGCTCGTGGCAGGCGTACTTGGAGTACTTTTCGCGCTTCTGCTCGGCCGTGAGCTTATCCCAGCCGGTGATGAAGCCGAACTCCACGAGGTCGCTGTTGCCGCTGAGGGTGACGTACAGCTTGTGGACCTTGGCGAGTGTGTCGTAGACCTCGAAGCCGCTGGAGCCGATGTCCGCCAGGGTGAGCTTGCCGCCCTTGCGGATGACGGAGACCTGTTTCTTCTCCGCGAAGGTGCCGGCGGGGTCCAGGCCGGCGATCAGGGCCAGGTTCCGCGGGGCGAGCTTCTGCTCGGGGAGCGAGACCTCGCGGCAGGCGAGGTTTTCGGGGTCGACGGCGACGACATGGAGCTGCTGGTGGTCGCCGAGGTCCTTGCGGTCGATGACGACGACGCCGTTGTCGTCGGGGGTGAGGTTGAGCAGGACCGCGGAGCCGGCGGGGAGGAAGTCGTAGTTGGCGAAGTTGCCGGCGGCCCGCTGGGCGGCCTTGCCGCCGGTGCCGTAGAAGCGCGACCCGGGGCCGCGGTCGGCGCCGCCGACGAAGCTGGAGCCCGCCTGGGCGGCCTGCACGCCGGCGTCGGTGCTGCGGATGGCCCAGGGGTTCAACAATAACTCCGGGCGGTTCAGCATGTTGCCGGCGTACTTGGCGGCGTACTTGCGCTCGAGGATGTAGCGGTACTCGTCGCCGATGTTCCGCCCGGCCTGGTACATCGACCGCGGCGGGGCGATGCCGATCACCCCCGGCTCGGGCAGGGCGATGGCGCCGAGGCGAGAGTAGACGGCGTATTCCGGCATGTACCGCGTCGCCAGCACGTGCACACGCGCGTACTTCGACGCGTTCGCCAGGCGGACCGTCACCTTCCCGGCCCCGGCCGAGACGTCCATGATCTGCAGCGGCAGCGGGTTGCGGACCTCGAGCCGCCGGACCGCCCCCACGACGTACCCCGGCCCGTCCTGCCCGGCCGTCAGCCGCACGTGCACAAACCTGCCCGTCTGCTTGAAGTACAGCTCGTAATCGCCGGCGGGCAGGTCGTCGATCACCACGAACCCGTCCCGGATCGCCAGCGCCTTGAACCAGTCGTTCACGTACGTCCCGCCGCGAACCTCCAGCAGCGACAGCTCCGACCGGTCCGGCCGGGGGGACTTGCCCATGTAGGGCACCACCACCGCCCTGCCGACCCGCCCGTGGACGTTC
>DASRZG010000299.1:0-8782 GCA_035686585.1 Phycisphaerae bacterium | reverse complement strand
GGGCTTGCCCGGGCGTATGATGCGATCGTCGCCGACTGCCGCTGCCCGGTGATCGAGGTGGACGTGGGGAAGGTGGACATCACCGCCCCGGAAGCCCGGGCGGGGCTGCGGCGGCGGATTCGGGAGGTGCTGGGATGAAGGTCGCCCGCACGGTGGAGGAGATTCGCGCCTTGGTGGCCCAGGCCCGCGCCGCCGGGGCGCGGATCGGCATGGTGCCGACGATGGGCGCCCTGCACGCCGGGCACTACAGCCTGATCGACGCCGCCCGGTCTGCCAGCGACTTCCTGGTGGTCAGCATCTTCGTCAACCCGACCCAGTTCGGCCCGACCGAGGACTACCGGACCTATCCGCGGACCTGGGAGGCCGACTGCGGGGGCTGTGAGGCGCACGGGGCGGACGCCGTCTTCGCGCCGACGCCTGAAGTGATGTACCCGGAGGGCTTTGCGACGACCGTTCACGTGTCGGGCCTGACGGAGGTGCTGTGCGGGCGCTATCGCCCGGGGCACTTCGACGGGGTGTGCACCGTGGTGGCCAAGCTGTTCGGCGCCGTCGGGCCCGACGCCGCGTGGTTCGGGCGGAAGGACTACCAGCAGCTCGTCGTGATCCGACGGATGGTCGCGGACCTGAACCTGCCCGTCCGGATCGAGGAGGTCCCGATCGTCCGGGAGCCGGACGGGCTGGCGATGTCCAGCCGGAACGCCCGATTGGACCGGCGGGAACGGCCCCAGGCGGCGGCGCTGAGCCGGGCGCTGCGAGAGGCGCAAGTGCGGGTGGCGCAGGGCGCCTGCGGGGCGCAAGAAGTGGCCGATGAAATCCGGACGGGGATTGAGACGGACGCGCCGTTGGGCGATATCGATTACGTGGAGATTGTCGATCCGGCCACGCTGGCCGGCGTAGAAAGGATTGACCGTCCCGCCGTGGCGGCGGTGGCGGTGCGCTTTCCATCGGCGAGGCTTATCGACAACATGCTGCTTACCCCGCCGGGGCGGTAGGGCCGCTGGGCGGCGACAGTTGGGCACGGGCCTTCGGGTCATCGACAGAGGATGAAAGCCAAGGATAGACTCTCGAGTGTGCCAAGGGTGCCCGTGGCACCCCCATGTTCGAGGCAGATTCGACGGACATGCGGCAGGTGATCGTGGATTTCGGGCAGGTGGGATTTGCGGGCCTGAAGATGGGCCTGCGGATCTATGGGTACGGGCTGATGCTCGTGCTGGGGTTCGGCTTGGGGATCCTGCTGGCGCGGTGGCGTGCCCGGCGGATGGGGGAGAGCGCGGAGACGGCCTCGACGCTGGGGCTGCTGGCGCTGGTCGGCGGGGTGGCGGGGTCGCGCCTGGCGTACGTGATCGAGCGTTGGGATTCGCACTTCTCCCGCGCCGACGATACGCTGGCGGAGATCTTCAACGTCAGCTCCGGCGGGCTGATCTATTACGGCGGGGTGGTCCTGGCGGTGGTGCTGATCGTGGGGTATCTGGCGGCCAAGCGGATGCCGATCCGGCGTTACCTGGACATCATCACCCCGTCGCTGATGATCGGCCTGGCCTTCGGGCGGATGGGATGCCTGCTCAACGGGTGCTGCTACGGCGGGCACGCCCACCCGGACTTCGCCCTCGGGATGCGGTTCCCCTATGCCGCCAAGCCGCTGGTGAACCTGGACAAGGAGCACAACGCCTTCGGCGGGGCGGCCGTCTGCCCGGCCTACTACGCCCAGGCGGCGGGCCCGCCCGCCCCCCACGACGGGCCGCTGCTGCTGAGCCCGCAGGACCTGCCGGACGGGCAGGTCGAGCGGGCGGCGGCGATGCGGACGGTGCCCCTGCAGCCCGCGCAGGCCTACGGCATCGTCAACGCCCTGCTGATCGGCGGCATCCTGCTGGGCTACTCCCGCCTGCGGCGGCGCGAGGGGACGGTGTTTCTGCTGATGCTGATCCTGTACCCGATCACGCGGTTCGTGCTGGAGAGCATCCGCGGGGACAACCCGCACAGCCTGATGAGTTTTCAATTGACCCATAATCAGTACACCTCTATAGGGACAGTGGTTCTGGGCATGGCCATGTGGGCGCTGCTGCGAGCGGCGCCGGCCTCGTGCGGTGCGTACTATGCCCAGAGACTCACCGACCAACCCCCGCGTTCCGTGCGGTCGGGCAGGGCCCGGAAAGGAAGACGACGATGACGATGAGGCGAATGAGCTGGTTGACGGCGGCTTGTGTGCTCGGTGCGGCGGCGCTGCCGGCGGTGGCGCAGACCAAGGACCTGCCGCTGGATACGCTGGCGCAGCAGACGGCGCAGGCCCTGGCCCGGCTGGAGTTCACGGTCAGCAACGAGCTGGCCACCGAGCGGGGCCGGGGCGGGCAGTGCATCTGCATCGACGAGCAGCGGGGAACCTTCATCACCGGCGACCTGCCGTCGGGCGTGCCGCTGGCGGAGATGACAGAGTTCCGCCTCCGCCAGGCCGGCGACGTCGGGCCCTGGTACGACGCCAAGCTGATCAGCATCGACCCCGAGGAGAACCTCGCCTTTCTGCAACTGGAGCTGAAGGCGGGGCAGAAGAGCCCGTGGAAGCAGTTGCCGATGGCCAGCTCGAAGAACCTCAAGATCGGGCAGCGCGTGGTGTCGGTGGGTCTGCTTCCGGACCGGTACGGCAGCCCCGTGTACATCGGCACGGCCGTGATCGCGGGCCTGTTCCGGCTGCCGGATTACGTGGCCGTGGTGACGGGGGGCGACCTGACGGTGGGATCGAGCCCGGTGTTGACGACGGACGGGCTGATGGTCGGCATCGTGGGCGGGCAGTTGCCGCTGCAAGCGCGGATCCTGCTGGGGGGGAGGCTGTTGGACACGGCCCTGACCCTGCGGGACCGGACGCGGTACTTCATCCCGACCGACGAGTTCGCCCACATCGTCCGGAACATCGCGCCCCGGCGGCTTCCGTGGCTGGGAACGGTGAGCATGGAATACGTGCCCGAGAACGTGGCCGAGGATCTGCCGGGCCTGAAAGGCCGGGCGGCCGTGCGGATCGGGCGGATCCTGGCCAACTCGCCCGCCACCAACGCCGGGCTCAAGCAGAGCGACGTCGTCGTGGCCCTGAACGGCAAGCCCCTGGAGATGCTGCCCACGCCGGAGCTGACGGGCAGGGCGTTCGTCCGGGAGCTCAACCGCCTCAGCCCCGGCACGCCGATCAAGCTGACCGTCCTGCGCGACGGCAAGGACGAGGAGCTGACCCTCACGCTGGCGCCCCATCCGGAAGACGCCACCGAGGTGCCGCGGTACTATGACAAGCGCCTGGGCTTCGCGGGCCGGGACATGACCCGGTTCGAGATCGAGACCCAGACGGGCACGCCCAAGCGCGGCGTGGCGGTGCTGGGAGTGGTGCCGAATTCCCCCGCCGCCGCCGGCAGGATGACGCCGGGCGACCTGATCACCCACGTGAACACGCGGGAGGTCCGGACCGTCGCCGAGCTGAGCGCGTTACTCAAGTCGCTGGAGACGAGCACGAGAACCATCAACTTCACGGTGATCCGGCGAGGCGTGGAAGAGTCCGTCATCGTCGCGCCGCCCCAACCCGCGCCCTAGGCGCGGGCGGGGGCCGCGGGCGTGGCGGCCGCCGCGTTCGGGTCCGTGAACAGGCGGGGAGGACGGTGAAATGTCCGCACGATCCGTGATGGCATTGATTTGCTTCGGAGCCGCGGCCGTCGCCGCCGGGCAGACCCCGGGCAGCGCCCCGGGCAGCGCCCCGGCCAGCGCCCCGGAGACCCGGTCGCTGGCGGTGACCGGGCTGGTCCACACGGCCCTGTCGGTGGGCCATTCCGACGCGAGCCGGTCGCTGGCCGGCCTGAGGCGGATCCGGGCGCTGCTCCACTGCGCGGAGCAACTGGACCCGGAGGACGTCGGGGTGAACCGGGAGCTGCTGGGATACTACCAGCAGTTGGGCCGGCTGAAGGCGGACCTGATAGACAGGGACCACGTCAAGGCCGTGGGGCACCGGTACATGGCGGCCTCGCCCGACGACTACGCGATGGGGATGCAGTGGGTCCAGTGGTCCCAGATCGGCCTGAACGAGTCCGGCGAGAAGATCAAGGTCCTGGACGACATCCTCGGCGACGGGCGCCTGTCCAAGGCGATCCGGTCGGCCGCGGCGGTGGACGCGTGCGGGATCTACCTGCGGCAGTCCGACCAGGAGCGGGCCAAGGGCGCGCTGGCGATGGCGCGGGAGCTGGACCCGTACGGGCCCGGGGTGGCCGAGCTGGGCGCGCAGTTCGAGACCGAGCCCACCGTGGGGCAGTTGCTGCAGCGCCGCCTGGACATGCTCCGCGGCGACCCGCGAGGGCTCGGGGCGGCATGGACGGTGGCGACGATGCTTCAGGCGGTGGGCCTGCACACCGAGGCCCTGCCGTACTTCCGGCACGCCCGGGAGCTTCTCGCCGCCAAGCCGCCGGACGAGGGGAGTCGCCAAAGGTTCATGGCGAACTACGCCGACGTCCTGCTGGACGCCGGCCGGCCGGCCGAGATCGTCCAGGAGTTCGAGCCGCTGATGGACGACATCGGCGGCAGCGTGCCCGTTCGGGCGCTGATGGTCGAGGCCTGCCGGGCCGTGGGCGCCCCGGCCAAGGCGGACGCGCACGTCCGCGCCATCGCCGAGGCGTACGCGCCGCTGATCAAGGCGACGGCGCGCACCGCCACCCAGGCGGCAAACGTGGCCTTGTTCTACCTGATCTTCGACCCCAAGCCCGACGAGGCGCTGAAGTGGGCTAAGGAGGCCCAGGCCAAGGAGGCCCAGGCCAAGGATCCGCAGGATCCGTTCGTCCTCTGCGTGCTCGGCATGGCCGAGGTGGCCACGGGCCAGGGGACGGCGGGCGCCGAGCACCTCAGGCCCCTGGCAGCCAAGGACGCCCACGCCGCCGCGGCGCTGGTGAAGTACTACGCCGGCGCGGCCCAGAAGGACGAGGCCGCCGCCGTCGTGGCCGAGGCCGCCCGCGACCTGCGGCGGACCGGCCCGGGGTGGCGGAGCCTGGCCAAGGCCGCACGCGACGCCGGCATCCCGATCCCGCCGGCCCCCGAGGCCGAGGCGGCGAGTCAGGCCCTCGCCAAGCAGCCTGACAGCGTGCTGAAGATGGGATCCGCCCCGCAGGAGTTCGTCCGGGTCGCCGTTCGGGCCCCGCGGTCCCAGGTGGCGCCGGGCGATCCCGTCGAGCTGACCATCGAGCTGACCAACATCTCCGATCAGCCCGTCCCGCTGGGGTGGTGGGGGGTGTTCAACCCGACCGTGTTCGTCAGCGTCGACCTGGCCGGGTCCCTCACCAAGCAGTTCCCCAACCTCCGCTCGGTCACCCTGCCGGCGCCGCGGTACCTCCAGCCCGGTGCGAGCGTCTCGCGGACCGTCCGGCTGGACGTCGGGCCGCTCGATGCCGTCCTGGCGCCCCGCCCGCTGGAGGCGATCGACCTGACCGTAACCACCGTGCTCGACCCGCTCCAGGTGGGCCAGAAGCTGGTCTCCTCCGTCCCGCAGATCGTCACGCCGGAGGTGCGGATCCGCCGGGCGGCGCTGTTCGAGAAGGCCAACGCCCCCAATGCCGCCAAGGTGGCGCTGGGGCTGATCGTCCGGGACCTGCGCCGCGGCGGCGTCGCCGACCAGGTGGCCGCCGCACGGCGGACCGCCTCCCTGCTGGCGCACGTCCGTAACGTCGAAATGGGCAAGGCCACCGCCGTCGTGCCCGAGGTGATCGGCAAGCCGATCCTCCTGAGCATGACCCGCGCGTTCCTCCGGCACGAGACCCCCGTCGTCCGGGCCGAGATGCTGGCGGCCCTGCACACCGTGCCCCTGGACCCGTCGATCATCTCCCTGACCGCCCCCTGCGTCCGCGACCCCGACCCGCTGGTGCGGATGCGGCTGATCGAACTGCTGGCGGGCCAGAGGACGCGGGGGTACGAGACCCTCCTGCAGATGTACGCCCGCGACGGCGATCCCTGCGTCCGCGAGATGGCTTCGGCGCTGTCAAAACAGTAGGATACGCTCCGCCCCAGGTTCGCCATCCTGTTGCGTGCGAGGAGGCCATGGACCCTTCGCGGAGACAGTCCGCCGCCCGTTACGTGCGCCAGATGACGTACGGCCGGTTCGGCATCGACGGCCAGCGCAGGCTGGCCGGGGGGCGCGCGCTGATCGTCGGCGTCGGCGGACTGGGCTGCACGGCCGCCGACCTGCTGGCCCGCGCCGGCGTGGGGGCGATCCGGCTGGTCGATGACGACACCGTCTCCGTCGAGAACCTCCACCGGCAGGTTCTGTTCGACGAGCAGGACGCCGCGGCGGCCCTCGCCAAGGTCGACGCCGCCGCCGGGCGGCTGAAGCGGATCAACGCCGACGTGCGGGTCGAGGCGGTCCGGGACCGCCTCACGCCCGCCAACGCCGCCGAGCTGGCCGAGGGGGTGGACGTGATCCTGGACGGCACCGACAGCTTCCCCACCCGGTTCGTGCTCAACGACCTGTCGATCCAGCGCCGGATCCCCTGGGTCTTCGCCGGCGTGGTCGGGGCCGAGGCCCAGATCATGACCGTCGTGCCCGGACGGACGCGCTGCCTGCGCTGCGTCTTCGATTCCCCCCCGCCCCCCTGCGTGGACCCCACCTGCCGAACCGCCGGCGTGCTGGGCCCGGCCGTGGCGGCCGTGGCGGCGATGCAGGCGATGGAGGCGATCAAAATCCTCTCCGGGCATCCCGAGCGGGTCCGCGGCGACCTGGTGAAGTTCGACCTGTGGACGGGCGAGCTGCAGCGGATCGACGTGTCGGCCGCCTGCGCCGACGTCCCCTGCCCATGCTGCCAGGGGGGGCGGTTCGACTTCCTCGGCGGGTGAGGGTATAGTAACCGGGCGGTGGCGCTGCCCCGACCGGGCGCGCCGGGCCCTGCCGAAAGGACGGACAAATGGGTTCGATCTTCCCGGACATCACCGCCACGATCGGAAGGACGCCGCTGGTCAAGGTCCGCAAGCTGATCCGATCGGACGCCACCGTCCTGGCCAAGATGGAGGGCCACAACCCCCTGGGGTCGGTGAAGGACCGCATCGGCCTGGCCATGATCGCCGCGGCCGAGCGCGACGGATGCGTCGGGCCCGGGGCGACCGTGGTCGAGCCCACCAGCGGCAACACCGGCATCGCCCTGGCCGGCGTGTGCGCGGCCCGGGGCTATCGGTGCATCCTGACCATGCCCGAGTCGATGAGCATCGAGCGGCGGAAGGTCCTGGCCGCCCTCGGCGCCGAGGTCGTGCTCACCCCCGCCTCCGAGGGCATGGCCGGGGCGATCGACCGGGCCGGGCAGATCGCCGCCGAGACCGGCGCCTTCATGCCCCAGCAGTTCGAGAACCCCGCCAACCCCGCCATCCACCGGCTCACCACGGCCGAGGAAATCTGGGCCGACACCGCTGGCAAGGTGGACATCTTCATCGCCGGCGTCGGCACCGGCGGGACGATCACCGGCGTCGCCGAGGCCCTGAAGGAACGCCGCCCCGGCTTCCGCGTCGTGGCGGTCGAGCCGGCGGCCAGCCCCGTTCTCGCCCAGGCCAAGGCCGGCCAGCCGCCCCACCCCGGCCCGCACCGCATCCAGGGAATCGGCGCCGGCTTCATCCCCAAGGTCCTCCGGCTGGACCTGGTCGACGAGGTGGTGGCGGTCGAGGACGAGGAGGCCTTCGACTGGGGCCGCCGCGCCGCCGCCACCGAGGGGCTGTTCGTGGGCATCTCCTCCGGCGCGGCGCTGTGCGCGGCCGACCGGATCGCCCGCCGGCCTGAAAGCGCCGGGAAGGTCATCGTGGTCGTGCTGGCCAGCTACGGCGAGAGGTACCTGTCGACGGCGATGTTTGAGGGAATCAGCGGCTGATGCGCAACTTCGTGGACCTGCACACGCATTCGAGGGCCTCCGACGGGCAGCTCCGCCCCGCCGAGCTCGTCCAGCTCGCCGAAGGCAGGCGCCTGGCGGCGGTGGCGCTCACCGATCACGACAGCGTCGCCGGCCTGGCGGAGGCCCGGCAGGCGGCCGAGCGCCTCTCCGTCCGGCTCATCCCGGGCATCGAAATCTCCGCCCGCTTCGACGGCGGCACCCTCCACATCCTCGGCCTGGGCATCGACCCCGAATCCCCCGACCTCGCCGCCGTCGCACGCCGCCTCATCGACGCCCGCAACGAACGCAACCCCAAGGTCATCGACCGCCTCCGCGACGCCGGCGTCGACGTGACGCTCGACGAATGGATCGCCGCCGCCGGCGACAGCGGCATGGTCGGCCGCCTCCACCTCGCCAAGCTCCTCTGCGTCAAAAAGTACGCCCGCAACATCGGCGAGGCCTTCGGGCGATACATCGGCGCGGGCACGCCCGGCTTCGTCGACAAGGAACGCCTCACCCAGGCCGAGGCCGTCGACGCCATCCACGCCGCCGGCGGGCTGGCCGTCCTGGCCCATCCGCCCGAGCTGAACCTCACCAACTTCGCCCAACTCGACCGATTCGTCCGCGACCTGATGGCCAAGGGCCTCGACGGCATCGAGTGCATCCACTCCGAGTGCAGCCACGCCCAGACGCGCCACTACATGGACCTGGCCAAATCCCTCGGCCTGCTCGTCTCGGGCGGATCGGACTTCCACGGCCCGGCCAACCTCGACGTCCGCCTCGGCACCCCGCGCGTCCCCGTCGAGGCCGTCCGACAACTTCTGGCACGCCTCACCGGCTGATACCGTCCCATGGCGGACTGAAGGAACAGACGGGCCGCAGAGAGCATCGGTCTGATCCGTCTGATCAGCCGGATTGGTCTGATCCGTCTG
>DASRZG010000298.1:0-9475 GCA_035686585.1 Phycisphaerae bacterium | reverse complement strand
TTCCGCCGGGAACGTCCGGGTGACTCCCAAGGCACAGTGTGCGGAACGGACGCGCTCCCCGGCGGGTCGCGGCTAAACGGGTCCGGCGCTTGAGGGTCCCACCCGAATCCCACCGGCGGCCCACCCCGGGTGGCACGCGGGAAGGACCCGGTGCGGACGGGCTCACGGTCGGGTGAGGAAGGTCTTCAGCGCATCGCCGACCTGGATGCGGTAGATGACGGCGATGACGGCGACGACGATGGCGGCGGCGAATTCCCCGGCCACCAGGCCGACGAAGAAGTTCCGCGCCTGGGCGTAGGACTTCTGCCCGCCGTACTTGAGGATGAAGCTCTTCAGCAGCCAGGCGAGCAGGAAGCTGGGCGCGTAGACCGACATCCAGGGAGTGCCCCAGACCAGGAACATCACCGGGTGCAGCGGCCAGCGCGTAAAGCGCAGCCTCAGCAGGCTGCACCCGAACACCAGAACCAGGCCGATCCCCATGGCGGCGAAGAAGCTATTCTCGTGTTTTCCCCCCATCAGCCTGGCGAAGGTGATCGGGGCGACGGCCTGGTCGAGCTGGTCTTCGGTAAGCTTGTTGATGTTCTGTTCGAGCATCTCCAGCGGCATCTTGGCGACGGTAAGGGCCCAGCGTGTGCCGCCGCTGGACATCTCGTCGACGCCGATGTCGTACATCAGCCAGATGGTGAAGCACATTCCCAGGACCAGGGACAGGACCATGGCCACGGACATCCACCCGGCCATTCGCCCGGGGCGGACCTTCTGCTGGTCGCCGAGGCGGAGGGCGTTCAGGACCAGCGGGACGGCCGCGATCCGGGTGTCAATGGCGATGAAGGTGGTCAACAGGGCCAGGATCATCAGCGACTTGGGGCCCAACGCGGCGGTGCCCAGCAGGCCGACGATGACCACCACCGGGTTCCAGAACGGCTGGATCAGGAACAGCCCCGTCGCGGCGTTGATCCGCCCGATGATCAGGAACAGCAGGACCGTCAGGACGGTGAAGGTGACGCCCAGGACCGGGTGCAGGCCGATCTTCCAGAGCATCCCGACCATCAGGATGCACGCCAGCATCCCGATGCGTGCGGCCCAGGCCTCCTGGGGCAGGACGTCGGCGCGGGCGTCGGGCACGAAGGCGGCGCGTTTGAGCACGGCCCAGTAGAACCGCCGGCCCAGGTACAGCACGGTCAGGCCCATGCCCAGATAGGCGCCGAAGTAGGCATAGGAAGGCAGCCCGCCCGCCAGCAGGCCGGTGTTCATGTTCACGCCGCGGGCCACCAGCGGGGCGGCGACCAGCATGTACAGCCACCCGCTGATGCCCAGCGAGAAGGACGCCTCCGAACTCAGGAAGTACGCCAGCCCGACGGCGGCGAAGAAGAACTGCACGTTGAGAAGCTGGGGCGCCCCCGGCACCTTCATCAGCGGCTTGAGGATCTCCAGGTCGCGCAGCCCGCTGAAGTCGACGGCGTGCGGCACGGCGGGGACCTCGGGGACCCACGTACGCAGCGCGTTGGACATCAGCACGAAGAAGGCGATGCCCATGCCGATCCAAAAGCCCTTCTGGCGGAAGATGGGGTTGAAGGCCCTCCCCGGCTCGGAGGCGATCAACTCGTTGGCGAAGGTGACGATCGGATAGGACAAGTGCTCGCGTTTGGACCACTGGCGGTGGACGATCACCGCCGAGCAGATCCCCGCGATGAAGCTCAGGCTGCCGAAGCTGAACCAGAAGGTCAACGTCCGCCGCCACGCGCCCCAGGGGACTTCGACGGCCTCTTTCCCGCTCCCCTTGAAGTACTTCGTGATCACCTCCCCGTCGGGGGTGCCCTTGGCGTCGACGAGCATCACGTCGGGGGCGTACTGCAGCAGGTTCCTGACGGTCCAGTCGGGGTTGGCGGCCTGCGCCTGGATGGGGGTGATCAGCGGGTGCGGATACTGCCAGAACAGCCCCGACCCGCCCAGCACGCTGCCCATGAACGACATCGACAGGATGACCACCCATTCCGACGCGCGGAACCGCAGCCGCCGCGACCAGTGGAACATCGGGTTGATCAGCAGCAGGCCGATCAGCAGCAGCCCGTAGGCGTGCGTCGGCACCAGGTCCCCGCCGATATACGACAGGAACAGCCAGGTGTCGTTGATGTAGCCGAACGAGGCCAGGGCGATGGAGATTAACAGGCCGATGATGATGGATCGTACGGTCATGTCTGCGCACCACTTACGTTGGGGCCTGCGGCGCTGCCGTTGGCGTCGCGCCGGAGCGGGTCCGAGCGGCGTCTGCCCGCCTCTCCGGTGAGCCTAACCCTTCCGGAGGCCGGGCGGGTCGTTGATTATAACCCGCCGCCCGGGCCAAGTCAGCCTGACTTTGCGTCCGCGGGCTCTATGCACTCGTCCAGTCGAACTGGACGCCGATGGCCTTGTCCTTCTCCTCGATCAGCATCCGGTACATCTGGGGGCCCTGGGTGTAAGGGACCCGGTGGGTGACCACGGGTCCGGGGCGGATCATCCCCGCCTGCATCATCCGCAGGATGGCGTCGCGGTTGGCCTCGTCGTCGCCGTAGGGGAAGTCGTCAGAGTGCGCCGCCCCGCAGCCGATCATCCGCTGGTCGGACTTCTGGAAGAAGGTGTACAGGTCCAGCTCCACCTTGCCGTGGATGCCGCCCAGGACGATGATCCGCCCCTGCCGCGCGGTCAGCGCCGGCAGCGAACCGATGACCCGGGTGGTGGCGGTGGCCTCGATGGCGGCCCGGACGCCGACGCCGCCGGTGATCTCCATGATCCGCTCGCGGGCGCCCTCGGAGGCCGGGTCGATCACCACGTCGGCGCCCATCTTCCGCGCCACCTCGCGCCGGGCGGCGACGGGGTCGACGGCGATGACGGGGCACCCGCCGGACAGCTTGGCCAGGTGGGTGGCGAAGGCGCCGATGACGCCCGCCCCGAACACGGCCACCGAGTCGCCCAGTTGGACCTTGGCGGCGCGGACGCCGCGGATGCTGATGCCCAGCAGCACGGTGCAGACGGCGTCGGTGCTGGGGATGCCCTCGGGGACGCCCTTGAGGCGCCCCGCCGGCACGTCGATCAGCGCCAGGTGGGCGAACGGGCTGAGCACCCGCTGGCCCAGCGCCAGGCCCTCGACGCCCTCGCCGATCCCGACGATGTGCCCTAAGGCGATGTAGCCGGTGGAGCGGGGGAAGGGGCGGTGCTGCGTGTGCGTGCCCTGGATGGTGTGCAGCTCGGTGCCGGTGGAGACCATCGACAGCTCGGTCTTGACGCGGCAGTGGCCCGGCGGCAGCTCGCCCAACTCGCGCTGCTTGATTTCCACGGTATTCAGCGCCGTCGCCTGAAGGCACGGGGCCGAACACGGGGCGGTGTTGTTCTCTGGCATACGATACGTCCTTCCTGAACGTTCTCAGCTACCTGCAACGGTCTGGCGGGCGCTCCGCCGCCGGAACGCCGTCAACACGAATTACACGAATTCATCCGAATTGCACGAATGACAAAGCTGTTTTCTTTGACAACAGGAAGCTCATTCGTGAGATTCGCCGTAATTCGTGCAATTCGTGTTCCTATTCCTCGCATGGGGCATGCCGCAGGCTTTGCCCGGAAACTGCCGCTCAGAGCGTGATCGCCCTCCCCAGGCGGGCGGATTCGTAGATTCCCAGGATCAGCGCCACCGACCGCCTGGCCTGATCGATCGTGACCTCGGGGTCGCGCCCGCGGACGATGGCGTCCATGAAGTCCTCGACCGGGGCGGAGAACTCCGGGTCGGGCGGGTTCGCCAGGGCGTCGAGGTTCGTCTCGACGATCTCACCGTCCAGCAGCCAGGCGGACCCTTCGGTGCCGTGGACCTCGATGAAGCAGCGGTCCTTCTTGGGAGCGACGTTGGTGGTGGTGTTGACGCAGGAGCGGACGCCGCCTTCGAACTCGACGATCCCCGCCGCCCAGTCCTCGGTCTCGATCTGGTGGTTGAGGGCGGCGAAATCGCCCCGGACCTTCACCGGCCTGCCGGCGAACCAGGTCAGCAGGTCCATGGGGTGAGCGCCCTGGTTCATCAGCGACCCGCCGCCGTCCATCGCCCACGTGCCGCGCCACCCGCCGCGGTCGTAGTAGGCCTGGTCGCGGAACCACTTCAGGCGGACGTCCACCTGCAGCAGCTTGCCGAACGCCCCCGCCTGGATCGCCTTCCTGACCGCCCGGTAGCCGCGGTTCCAGCGCATCTGGTAGTTCACGCCACACAGCACGCCCGCCTCGGCCACCGCCGACTCGATCAGGTCGATCTTGTCCAGGGCGATGTCGATGGGCTTGTCCAGCAGCATGTGCACGCCGTGCCGGGCGGCGATCAACGCCTGCTGGTGGTGGAGCCCGGAGGGGGTCGACACGACCACCCCGTCCAGCTCCTCCTTCTCGAGCATCTCGTCCATGTCGGTGTAGCCGCGGGGGTGAGCGTCGATCTCCTTGGCGTACGTCTCCAGCCGCCAGCGGACCTTCTCGCCGTCGCAGTCGCAGATGGCGGTCAGCTCGCCGGCCTTGCCGGCATGGATCTTCGCGCCGTGCCCGCCCCCGATGCCCATGCCGACCACGCCTATCTTCAACATGCCCGCGTCTCCTGACAGAACCCCGGCCCGCGCCGGTTCCGGCATCGTAACCGATCCGACGGGCCAGGGGTAGGGTCAACCGTCCCGGGGCAGCGCCCCCCCCGCTTTCCGCGACCCCTTGACTCTAATGCCCCGCCATAGCTATGGCGGGGCTTTAACGCGCCCGATATAATGACGCAAACAGGAGTTTTTGCATGAGTTCCCATCCCAACGGTCCCACGTCCACGGTTCGGATCGGGTCGGTTTCCGTCGGCCGGTTCCTCATCGGGCACAACCCGCCCTCGGGCAACAGCCACATCTCCGCCGAGGTGGACGCGGCCATGCGGGCGTACTTCAACGACCGGACGGTGCCGGCGCTGTACCGGCAGGCGGAGGAGCTGGGCCTGCGGACGATCATGATCCGGGGCGACTACCGCATGCTGGACTGGGTGGAGCTGTACCGCCGGGCGGGCGGGACGATGAACGTCGTCGGCCAGACCGCCAGCGAGATGCACGACATCTTCGCGAACATCCGTGTGATGGCGGCGGCCGGGGTGGAGGCGATCTACCACCACGGCACGCAGACGGACAAGTTCTGGCGCGAGGGCCGGATCGACGACTGCCGGGACTACCTCCAGTGCATGCGCGACTGCGGCGTGGCGGTGGGCCTGGGCACCCACCAGCCGGAGATCATCGACCACGCCCAACAGAACGGCTGGGACGTGGACTTCTACGTGGCCAGCTTCTACAACCTCTCGCGCGTCCCGCGGGAGTCGTCGGCGGTCACCGGCCGGAAGGCCTACGAGATCGAGATCTACGACGACGCGGACCGGGAGCGGATTTGCGAGATGATCCGGGCGGTGGACAAGCCCGTGCTGGCGTTCAAGGTCCTGGGCGCCGGGCGGAAGTGCGGCTCGCAGGAGCAGGTGGCCGAGGCGTTCCGGTACGCCTACTCGCACATCAAGCCCTCCGACGCGGTGGTGGTGGGCGTGTTCGGCCGGGACGCCGACGAGCTGGCGCTGGACGTGGGCTACGCCCGCGACGCCTGCCGGGGCGCCGGCGAGCCGGTTTGACCGGAACCCCGCCTTGGACCCACGGTTAGAATCGCAGAATCCTCCTCGCCGTCGGATGCGGCGTCACCGGGCGGCGACACTCCGAGAGGCAGGACCATGACCAAGCGTGGACGATATGCAGCCGTGGCGGCGCTGACCCTGTTGGTGGCGGGGCCGATGGCCCGATCGGCGCCCAAAGACCTGGACGCCGAGCTCCGCCGGATCTCTCAGCAGATCCAACGGCGCCAGAGCGCCCAGGTCCTCAAGTCCCTCGCGGCCCTGGAGGCGGAGACCAAGGACCCGGACGAGCTGGTGCAGATCGGCCTGGTGCGGATGGAGCATTACTTGGTCGCCCGGAACTTTCCGGAGGCGGTGACCGAGGCCGTCCGCCTGGAGGCGATAGCGAGCAAGGACAAGGACGTCAAGAGCCGGCTGCTGGTCAGCAAGGGCGATGCGCTGCGCGGGGCGACGAAGCACGACGAGGCCATCGCCGCCTACCGCCGGGTGGCCAAGGAATACCCCGACTACGTGGACCGGGCCGCCGACGCCCTGCTGCGGGCGGGGGAGGTCTACGCCGACGAGCTGAAGAAGCCCGACCAGGGCCTCACCGTCTATGCCGAGGTGGCCAAGACCTTCGCCGCCAACGCGGGCCGGTCGGCGGAGGCCGTCCGGCGGTCCGCCGTTATCCACGAGACCGTCACCCACGACTACGTCCAGGCGGCGGCGGCCTACCAGTCCCTGAGTGAGACCTACGCCCAGGTCTACGACGAGCGGAACCGCTCGGCCCATTACGCCAAGGCCGTCGCGTGCCTCCGCGCCGCCAAGAAGCTGCCGGAGGCCCTCAACGTCGCCGCCAAGGCCGAGAAGGCCCTCGAATCTGCCGCCTATGCCACGCCGTTCGCCCTGACGCGGGTCGAGCTGTTCATGGAAACGGGCAAGTACGCCGACGCCCGAAACGAGGCCGACCGCGTGATCTGCGCCTATCCCCTCGAACCGGCCGCATGCCAGCAGGCCCAGCTCCGCGTGGTCGAGTCGTACCGCGCCGAGAACAAGTTCGCCGAGGCCCTCGGCGCCGCCCGGGTGCTCTACAACGCCGCCGGCGACGAGCGGGCGATCCGCGACGCCGCCCACGCGGTGGCGATGTCCTTCCGCGGCACCGACGGGAACCTGGGGCGGGCGAACGAGTTCCTCACCTATCAGCGCTACGGGCCCGACGGCGCGGACGGCAAACCCGGCACCGAAGACGACGTCAAGGCCAACCACCTGCTGTCGGCGAAGTACCCGCCGTCGACGCCGGAGCGGGACAAGCTCTACGCCGCCGCCGTGGCCGCACAGCCGAAGACGTACATCGGATACAGGGCGCAGGGCTACCTGTACGTGTACTGGGGCAGGACGAAAGAGGCGGCCAGGATGTTCCGCGAGGCCCTGAAGACCTGCACCGACGCCGAGGTGCCCCAGGCCGCCACCGAGCTGATTCTGGTCGGCATGAAGGCGCACACCGGCAGTTTCCACGACCTGGAAAAGATGTTCGAATTCGTCAGCTACGGCGCCAAGGGCAAGACCGGCAAGGAGAACCTCGCCGACCCCTTCGCGGGGCTGTAAGGACGGTCCCATGAACGTCCGTTCAAGAGATCCGGGTGCCACGGGCTGCTTGTCAGCCCGTGCTCGACGCCGCCGGTCCTCCCCGACCCCACGGGCTTTGGCCGCGGTGCTGCTCGGGGGGGCGGTCTGGGCGTCCCTGGCCGTCGCCACCGGCGCCGACGCCCCGGCCACGGACACCGACTGGAAGGAGGCGATCGACACCGTCAGCCGGATCGCCCTGGACGCTTCCAGCGATCCCGCGCAGCGGTCGGCGGCGGTGCTGGCCGCCGCCCGGATGCGGGTCGCCCGCGGGGCGGGCGAGGAGGCGCTGAAGACCAGCCGGGCGGTGTTCGACAATCCCGGCGACCGCTCGGTGGCCACCGCGGCGATTGCGGCCGCCTCCCTGGCGGTCCGGCAGCGGCGGATCGACCTGGTTGGACTGGACGAGCTGCTGGCGGACTGGGCCAAGACCGAAGGCGCCGCCAGCCGGCAGGCGGCGAGCATCGCCGTCCAGGACATCTCCCGTTCCCGCGGGTACCTGGCGGGTGTGTCGGCCCAGCGGCCCGTCCCGGACGCGATCAGGCCGACCATGCCCCCATGGGGCAGGGCGCAGGCATCCGGGCCCGGGGCCCTCACCGTCAAGGGCGTCAATGTCCCCACGCCGCCTTACCTCGGCCCCAAGCCTACCCGGGCGACGTCCCCGCTGGTCGTCAAGCTGCCCGTGGCTACCCCGCCCGCCTGGTACAGGTCCCTCCGCTTCGCGGAGCTCAAGGACGACGCGAAGAAGTGACCGGCCTGGTGCCACGGTTGCGTCGGCACCTGTTTAGCGGGGTCCGGGTGCCACGGGCTGCTTGCAGCCCGTGGGGGAAGGGGAAGGATCGTTCGGCAAGCAGCCCGCCCCATGCCGCACAGGCTGCAAGCAGCCTGTGGCACCCAAGCTAACTGCCACAGGGGTCGCCGCGCGGGATGATCCTGGGTCGACCTCCCACCTGGAAAGCGGGTGGGTCGCAACGGACCCCTTTTGAGCGGGGCATCTGTCGGCACGGCTGCAAACTGCGCAGCCGTGGCACCCCGCCATTTCGTTTTCGTTTGTCGCCTTCCCGTTCCGTCACTAGAATGGCACCCCTGTTCGAGCCCCCTGCGAGAGGTCGGAACTCGATGGTCTACCGCGTCGAAGTCAGGTTGCGTGAATCCTTCAACGATCCCCACGCCGACGGCATCTTCGCCCAGGTGCGGGAGTTGGGCATCCGCTCCGTAACGGGCGTCCGTTCGGCGAGGCTGTTCTTCCTGGCCGGGGAGCTGTCGGCCGATGACGTGCGGCGGGTCGGCGCCGAGCTGCTGGCCGACCCGGTCACCGAGCAGTTCCGCGTCGGCGATGGCGCCGGCGGGGGGTCGGTCGTCGAGGTCCACCTCAAGCTCGGCGTGATGGACCCGGTGGCCGCGTCCACCGAGGGGGCCATCCGCGACATGGGCCTGCCCGTCGACGCCGTCCGCACGGGCAGGCGGTACGAGCTGGCCGGCGACGTCAGCGCGGACGAGCTCGCCCTGATCGCCCGCCGGCTGCTGGCCAACGACTGCACGGAGGACGTCCACTTCGGCTCCTACACGCCGCCCGAGACGCACGCCACGGCCTACGAGCTGGAGGTGATCGAGGTCCCCGTCCGCGACCTGGACGACGCCGGCCTGGAGGCGGTCAGCAAGGGCCGCGACCTGTTCCTGAACCTCACCGAGATGAAGGCGATCCGGGACTACTTCGTCCGCGCCGGCAGGGAGCCCCGCGACGTCGAGCTGGAGATGATCGCCCAGACCTGGTCGGAGCACTGCGTCCACAAGACCTTCCGCTCCGACGTCCGCGTGACGGACGGCTCCGGCCACGAGATCGAGTCCATCCCCAACCTGATCAAGACCACCATCTTCGCCGCCACGAGCGAACTGGCCAAGCCCTGGTGCATCAGCGTCTTCGCCGACAACGCCGGCGTGATCGAGTTCGACGACGACTGGGCGGTGTGCTTCAAGGTGGAGACGCACAACCACCCCTCGGCCCTGGACCCCTACGGTGGGGCGGGCACCGGCATCGGCGGGGTGATCCGCGACCCGATGGGCACGGGGCTGGGCGCCTTCCCGGTCGCCAACACGGACGTGTTCTGCTTCGGGCCGGCGGACATGCCCGTTGAGGACGTCCCCAAGGGCGTGCTGCACCCGCGGCGGATCATGCGCGGCGTGGTCAGCGGCGTGCGGGACTACGGCAACCGGATGGGCATCCCCACCGTCAACGGG
>DASRZG010000297.1:0-3792 GCA_035686585.1 Phycisphaerae bacterium | reverse complement strand
GCTACGGCGGGGCGTTCAACATGGGCCGGAGCCATCTGAAGGAGATGGCGGCGGCGGGGATGACCCCGGCAGCCGTGGCGGAGATCGATCCGGCCCGGCTGGAGGCGGCGGCGGCCGACTTCCCGGGCATCGGCCTGTACGGCTCGGTGGGCCAGATGCTCCGGGAGTCCGACGTGAACCTGGTGACGATCATCACCCCCCACAACACGCACGCCCAGCTCGCCTGCCAGTGCCTGCGGGCCGGGCGGGGCGTGGTGGTCGAGAAGCCCTTCGCGATCACCACGGCCGAGTGCGACCGCATGATCGCCACGGCCCGCCGGAACAAGGTCATGCTCAGCACCTACCACAACCGGCACTGGGACGGGTGCATCCTCCAGGCGGTCAAGACGATCCGTGGCGGGGCGATCGGCGAGGTGGTCCGCGTGGAGGCGCACATGGGCGCGTGGGGCAAGCCCCGCGACTGGTGGCGGTCGAGCAAGAGCGTCTCCGGCGGCATCCTGTACGACTGGGGCGTGCATCTGATGGAGTACACGCTCCAGATCGTCGGGGCGAAGATCGTCGAGGTGTCGGGCTTCGCCAGGAAGGGCGTGTGGGGGCCGCAGGTCAAGTGGCGGGCCGACACCAACGAGGATGAGGGCTTCCTCACCGTCCGCTACGCCAACGGGGCCTGGTCGACGCTGATGATCACCAGCCTGGACGCCAACCCCAAGCCCGGCTGGCTGGAGATCACCGGCACCAGGGGGACGTACGTGTTTGACTACAAGACCTACACGCTGATCACCCCGGGCGCCGGCGGGGAGAAGGTGACCCGTACCGGCCCCAACCCCCCGAGTGGGTGGGAGAAGTACTACGCCAACGTCGCCGATCACCTCGCCCGCGGCGCGAAGCTGGTGATCACGCCCGAATGGGCCCGCCGTCCCGTGCACGTGCTGGACCTCGCCGGCCGCAGCGCCGCCGCCGGCAAGTCGCTGCGAGCGAAGTACGCGTAGGATTGGCGATTGATTCCATTGCGGATTGCGGATTGCGGATTGCGGATTGGGAAACAGCAACGGCACCAAGAGGCAAGGCGAGAGGTAGCGGTGGGTCCGCTTCTTCTTCTCAATCCGCAATCCGCAATTCGAAATCCGCAATCCGATCACTCAAACCACCCCAGGCGCCGGGAGTGCGTGTAGTACAGCCGGCCGAGGATGTACATCTCGACCATCAGGAAGTACAGCGAGACCGCCCAACCCAACGGGGAGATTCCGAGGGGAGCCCCCGCGGCGATGGCGATACGAAGCCCCAGGTTCACCGCGTAGATGACGAAGAAGGAACCCGCGGCCACCAGGTAAGCGGGCATCGTCTTGATGATCCCGCCGAGGACAGTGATCGGGTTGAGGGCGCCCATCGAGCCATACAACGCCACGGCGATCAGGCCCATCGGCAGGTACGACGCCCCCAGCGCCCCCAGCAGCCAGAGCTTCAGGTCCCACACGGAATCCGGGTTGCCGAATAGGACGTAGACCAGCAGCGGGGCGAACGAGATCAGCATCGCCCCCACCACGCGAAGCAGGGGTCCGATGATGTCGGACCAGGCGTCGGTCACGCTCGGCCAGTCGGGCGGGGAGTCCGAGCCGTCGGCGGCCTCCGCGATGATGCTGACCATGTAGGCGCCGACATACGCCGTCATCAGCAATCTCAGGGCGAATCCGACGCCCATGAAGATCACGCCCGCAAGCCTTCCCGCCAGGTCCCCTGCCGTGAAGATGATCGTCCCGCCGACAATGATCGCCCACCCCGACTTGCGGAAGGGGAAGACGAACGCCCCAGGCAGGCCGGCGTAGAAGGACAATGGCTTCGGGCCCTCGGCCGCGGCGGCGCGCGGCGCGGTGGATGGATCGACGGTCATGTCGGGCTCCCTTTCCCCGGGATGAACATGACCTGCGATCTTACCCCGGACGGGGGCGATGTCAATCGTGATTGACGACGGAGGGAAACTCCCGGAATGGTCTGATTCGCCCACACGCCGAAGTGGTAGCCAAGCGGAAATGCCGTCGGTATGGGGGCTCGTCGGGGAGCTACTTGCTGTTGTTTGCCCCCACCTTCAGGTGGTGGTATCGAGCCACACCCGCCCGACCTCGAGCCCGCTTTAGCGGGGCTTCTCGATCAGGGGCTTCCGCCGTGACACCCCCGGAAGGCGCGCTCACTCCTCCCCATCGTCATATCGTGGAGATAGACCCCCTTCGTCTCCCGGCAGGGGAGTCAGTGCGACACATCCGCCTTCCCGGCGGGAGGGTCGACCGAGGATCGTCCCGCCCGGGCGCCACAGTGGCACGGCCTGCAAGCAGCCCGTGGCACCCAGGCCCGGGCATGACCCCTCTATTTCGCCCCCGGCCCTCGTGGCCGGGGGATAAGCGCCCTCACCAACGGCGTCCCTTGCGTCCCATCCGCCTTCGTGGCGGCCTTGGCCTTCAGCTCCGGGTGGAGCTTGAGGATCGCGGCCTTGACCACCGCCGTCATGGTCTGCTCGTCCGTCTCCGGGACCAGCTCGGTGGGGTTGGGATACCAGCTCTGGATGATGTAGCGGGTGGGCTTTCCGCCGGCGGCGACGTAGGCGTCGATCATCTTCAGCGTCCGCTCGTGGAAGTCCTTGCCGGATTTCTTCCCGCCGGCTTCGGAGTTGGCGATGAAGTTGAACTCCAGGCCCTTGGACCTGGCGAAGTCCTCGTAGGCGCGGATCCGCTTGATCCAGTCGACCTTCTTCGGATCGGGCAGCCTGGCGGACCTGTACTCGCCCATAGCGTACTCGTAGGGGTTGTCCACGGTCACCCCGGCCAAGGGGATTTTGGCCTTGTCGGCATGGTCGAGCACGGTCCGGACGACGGTGTCGTAGTCGCCCCAGTCCTGCTTGTTGGGCCCGCGGGCGTGGTAGGAGACGTCCCCGCGGTAGCCCCAGTTGGGGAAGTTGGTCAGCAGCCAGAACTTCATCCCCGGGTAGGCCTTGGAGTGCGTGCGGAGGCAGTCCATCAACGCGGCGGCGCAGCGGTCGACGGACTCGAAGCCCTGGCCCCGCTCCGGGTACAGCAGCCGGCGGACGGGCCCGTCCAGGTCGAGGTAGTCGATCTTGCCGCCGGCCGCGACGATCCGGTTGAACGCCTTCTGCTCGATCGTGGCCGAGTGCACGCCGTTGGTATCGTCCAGCTTCGCGAAGCCCAGCGTCCCGCCGCACTCGACCGCCAGCGGGATGTTGTGGGCCTTCAGGTCCTTCACCAGCTTGGCGAGCTTGTCGGGGGGGGCCTTGCTGACCGTGCCGATGTACAGCTTGATCCCCGAGACGTGCCGGCGGACGAACTCGGCGTCGGCGCCCTCCTCGAACAGGCCGGAGGGATCTCGGTAGCACATCCACACCTCGGGATTGGTCACTCGCTGCCCCTTGTCGGGCCCGCGGGGCGCCTTGGCCGAGGCCTTGGGCGCATCCGCAGCCGGCAAGCCGCCGGCAAATCCAACCAGCACGATCGTCGCCACCACTGCCATGCGTATCATCTGTCGCTCCCAGTTGCGGGCCTGCCGGCCCGGTGCCCGCGACGCCGGCGGAGAACACCGCCATGCCCCGTCGCCGCGTCCGCCCGATGTCCGCGTGCGGACGCTCCTGTTCACAAAACGCGGCCGGGGGCGGATTCTTGCCTCATCCTCCCGCCGCCTGCTGCCCGTCCGGCGGCTTGGCCTTGGCGGGGACGACCTTTACCAGCTTGCACCCGGTCAGGCTCATCGTCACCAGGCCGGCGAAGCTGATCTTGCCGTCCCGCCCGACCA
>DASRZG010000296.1:0-9514 GCA_035686585.1 Phycisphaerae bacterium | reverse complement strand
CCCAGGTGATCCACCCGTCGCGGAGCATGGCCTTGCGGTTCCCGAAGAAGTACGACAGCTTGTGCGTGGGGACGCACGCGGCCGGTCTGGGGATGGACAGGTACGTCCACTCCGCCCAAAAGGAAATCCGCCGTGGCGCCGGCCCGAACCGCCGCCGGCACTGGTCGAGCCATTCGTCCATGGAGCTCTCTCCCACCTGGCCGGAGCCAGGACGCCAGTGGCCCCTTCGAGAGCACTACTACAGGTCCAATGTACGAAACACCGCACCGGGCCGCCCGGCCTGCCCGGTCAGCGGCGGACGCGGGCGTTGCCTTCCCAGACGCTCCAGACCTGCTCCTCGTCGGCGGGCTGGCAGTAGTCGCTCAGCATGGTCGTGGTCAGCGCGCCGGTCGCCCAGCCGAACTGGACCCACCTGGCCGGCTCCCAGCCTCGCAGGATCGCGTACAGCATGCCACCGACGAAGCCGTCGCCGCCGCCGATGCGGTCCAGCACGCCGATCTCCCGCGGCTCGACCACGTGCCACTGGTCGCCGGCGGACAGGATCGCGCCCCACAGGTGGGCGTTGGCGCTGACCACCTCGCGGAGCGTGGTGGCGAAAACGGCCGCGTTGGGGTAGGCCTTCTTCGCCCGGTTGATCATCCCCTTGAACCCATCGATCTTGGCCGCCAGGCCCTGGCCGCCGGCCTCGGGGCCCTCGATGCCCAGGCAGAGCTGGAAGTCCTCCTCGTTGCCGATCAGGACGTCCGCCAAGCCGGCGATCTCGGCGAAGATCCCGTGCAGTTCCTTCTGGCGGCCCTTCCAGAACGACGCGCGGTGGTTGAGGTCGAACGAGATCCGCGTGCCGTGCTTCTTGGCCGAACGGGCGATTTCCAGGCAGAACTGCCCCGTCTCCGGCGACAGGGCGCCGAACAGGCCCGACAGGTGCAAGATCTGGACGCCCTCGGAGCCGAAGAGACGGTCGAGGTCGAAGTCTTTGGCGCTGAGCGTCCTGCCCACCTCCCCGGCGCGGTCGTTGTGCACGCGCGGGCCGCGGGAGCCCAGGCCGCTGTCGGCGAGGTTGAACTGGTGGCGATAGCCCCAGGGCCCGCCCTGGTCCCGCTCGGGGCCCTCGACGTCCATATGCCGGCTCGCCAGGTCGTCCCGGATGAACCGCGCGATCGGGCTGCCCTTCACGAACGCCGTCAGGACCTTCGTGGCCAACCCCAGGTACGACGAGACGCTGGCGACGTTGGTCTCGGCGCTGGTCGCCTGCATGACGAAGGTGTTGCTGCAGTGCATGGGCTGGCCGGCCAGCGGCGTCAGGCGCACCCCCATGCTCGTGGGAACCAGCAGGGCATAATCACAGTCGCTGCGAAGCTCGATACTCATGCCAGACTCCTTGTCCTGTGGCGCTGCGGTCGGCCCGGCCGGGGCGCCGGCCGGGTGCCGTCGTGATACCCGATTCCCACCCCCGCCGCAACCGGCGATCGGCCCGGCAGGCGGGCGGGCCCCGCCCTGTTCGGGCGCGCCCGCGCGGGTTACAATGCCTGCCCGGACCGCGGGCCGGGCCGGTCGGCCCGCACGGCATGGGAGGCAATGCGATGCGAGTTCGTGCAGCGGCGTTGGCGGTGTGGATGGCGGGGGCGGTCGGGGCATTGGCGGGCTGCGGGGCGGCCCCGACGGCGTTCCAGGAGCGCGACGGGCTGGTGGTGATGCAGGTGGAGTCGGTCCCGCCGGCGGGCGGATGGGCGCTGCAGAGTGAGTTTCCCGGCCACAGCGGGCGGGGGTACTACACGTGGTGCGGCAAGGACCTGTTCCAGAGGCCGGGCGAGGGGGTGCTGGCGTACCGCTTCCACGTGAGCAATCCGGGAACGTACCGGATGCACATCCGCAGCCTGCACGTGTGCGAGGACCGAAGCCGGGAAAACGACGTGTGGGCGCGGATGGACGGCGGGTTGTGGATGAAGACCTTCGCCACGCCCAACAAGCAGTGGACCTGGGCGACGCGGCACGACTTCGGCGGCTACAAGCCCCAGGCCGCGTATGAGCTGGGCCGGGGCGACCACCTGCTGGAGCTGTCGGGCCGGTCGCGGAACTTCCGCATCGACGTGATCCACCTGTTTGGCGACGGTGCGCCCGCGGCGAGGGACCCCGCGGCGGCGGAGTCCGCCCTTGTGCCCGCGGGCGACCTCGCCCCCCGCGCCCACGCCGGGCCCGACCGGTACGTGAATCTGCCCTGCGAGCCCGTGGTGCTGACGGGCGCCGGCAGCGACGAGGACGGGCGGGTGGTCGGCTACGAATGGAAGCAGCTCTCCGGCCCGGCGGCGTCGATGGCCTGGCAGGGCCCCCGGCTGGCGGTCCGCCCGGACGCCGCGGGGGAGCACTGGTTCGGCCTGACCGTCACCGACGAAGCGGGGGGTACGGGGATCGACCGGGTGAAGCTGACCGTCTACGACGCGTCGGCGGCCTCGACGGCGGGGGCGGTGTTCGCGGTCGGCGAGGGCGAGACGGTCCTGGAGGCCGAGTCGGCCTCCTGCCGGCAGGACTGGAAGCTGGAGGCGGAGGACGAGGGCTTTTCCGGGACGGGCTATCTGGTGTGGCGCGGGCGGGACCTGTTCGACGAGCCGGGGCAGGGGCAGTTGGCGTATCGCCTTCGGGTCGAGGGGGCCGGGCGGTACCGGCTGGCGGTCCACAACCGCCACGACGGGCGTCTCCGGGACCAGCAGAACGACACGTGGGTCCGCTTCGACGACGGGCCGTGGTTCAAGCTGTTCGCGATGGAGCTGGGCCGGTGGACGTGGGAAAGCTCCGTCACGGACCGCGGCGGCGTCTGGGATCTGCCCGCGGGGGAGCACACGCTGTACCTTTCCGCCCGCTCGGCTGGTCACAAGCTTGACCGCATCCGGCTGACCCGCCAGGACGCCCCGGCGCCCGAAGGCGCCCAGCCGGCCGGGCCGGCCGATTGAGCGCCCGGGCGCGTCCACGGTTTGCCCGGCGATCGGCCGCTACACCCCCGCGTGGATGGTCGCGGGACGGCGGTGGAGGTATCGGGGGGTGTCGATGCGGATGGTGATGAAGAACACCGCCAGCAGGCCGGCCAGCAGGGCGGCGACGAGGAAGAGGTTGTGCGTGCGCCGCAGGAACATCGGGCCCGCCCCGGGGGTCGGGTCGGCGGCCGGGTCGCTGGCGTACCCGTACCGGCGGCACAGGCGGTCGATGTAGTTGATGTGGATCACCGGCACGCCCCGCTGGGCCATGCGGGTCATGACCCCGGCCCGGCCGAAGTCCTTGCCGCGGGTGGACCGGTTGACACCGGGGGTCATGATCAGCCCGTTGATGCGGGCGCCGATCGACCCGATCCCGCCGCCGATGTTGACGTAGGCGCGGATCGGCGCGCCGCCGGCGAGGCGGGCGTACTCCTGCTCGCGGCGCCGGATCTGCCCGGTGAGGTCGTCCTCGCGGACCAGCGGCACGTCCGTGCGGGCGGCAATATCCTGGATCAGCCCGCGGGCGTCCCTGCCCAGGCCCTTGCCGCGGTCCTCGTCGCCGCCGTAGGTGGCCATCACGCTGCGGGTGTCGAAGACGCCCTCCTCGTGCAGCAGCTTCTCCATGTCCAGCCAGGCGAACTGGGGGTCGTTGGCGCCGTACATGCTGGCGCTGATGGAGTGGATCGGGATCAGCCGGATGCCCAGCACTTCCGCCGCCGACAGCACCGCCAGGTTCGCCCCGGGCAGCGAGCCGGTCCAGGCCACCGTGACCGTGTCGCCCCGGCGGACCCCCGCCTGCTTGAACATCTGCACCGCCAGGGCGGCGAAGTTGGGGTTCAGCACGATCTGCTTGGCCCGCAGGGACCCCCGGTCGTTGGTGATGGGGGTGAACTCCGGCCCGATCATGCCGGTGCGGCGAGGGTCGATGGACAGGTCGAACTCGTAGCCTGCCCCGGCTCGATGGCGGGAAACGGCGGAGATCGCCTCGTGCATCTTCTCGGCCGCGGCCAGCTTCTCCTTCAGGAAGGGCTGGGGTCGGCGCGGTCGCAGGCCGTCCGCCGCCGCCAGGGCCGCCAGCGATGCCGCGGCCAGGGCCGCCAGGGCCCGGCGCGAAACCTTCGTCGGCCTCCAGATCATGCCAGCAGCCCCCACCCGACCAGCAGGATCAGGCACAGGCGGATGACCACCGCCGCCATGATGCCGGTGGAGATCGTCTCGACCACCCCCTGCCGCGCCATCCAGATCGCCAGAAGCCCCGGGATGATGTAGCCGACGACTTGCAGCGACGCCGCCATCTCCGGCAGGTACCCCCCGACGCCGCGGTCGATCGCCCCCCGCAGGAGGAACCCCACCAGGATCATCGCGACCGTACGCCGCCGGCCGTAGACCAGCATGAACCGCGACGCGCCCTGCACCAGGGCGTAGGTCGCCAGCGCGCAGACGAACGTCATCGCCAGCCGGCCCGGGTGGGGCAGCTCCATCGCCAGGTACCCCGGCACGACCATCCCCCCCGCGGCCAGGCCCAGCACCTCGCCGAAGGCGATGCTCAGCAGCAGCCCCAGTCCCAGGGCGACCTCAACCATCGCCCGCCTCCGCGTTCAGCAGCAGCTCGGCCAACTCCGCCCCCACCCCGCGGATGTTGCCCATGCCGACGATCAGGGTCGGTTCGGTCACGCGCCGCATCAGCTCCGCGCGGACGCGGGCGGCGGGGGCCCTTTCCAGGTTCACGATCCGGGCATGGTCAAAACCCTTCGCCCGCGCCGCCCGGGCGGCCGGGGCGGTCTGGGCGCCGGTCAGGACGCACAGGTCCGGGCGGAGGGTGTGGGCGAGGAGCCGGCCGAACTGCCGGCTGCGGTCGAGCCGGTCGGAGCGGCAGTTCAGCACGGCGATCCGCCTGGGGTAATCGGGAAAGCGGGCCAGAAAGGTCTCCCAAAGGACGGCGGCGGATTCCGGGTCGTTGGCGGCGAAGGCGTCGGCGAACACCCACCGCCGGCCGGAGACGCCGCCGGTGCTGATCCGCAGGGCGCCCGGGTCCGGAGCGACGGAGTACATGCCCTCCAGCGCGGTTTGCCTGTCCACGCCGGCGATCTCGCAGACCGCCAGGGCGACGGCGATGTTCTCGGCGTGCTCGACGTAGCGGAAACGCCCGAGCTGGGCGGGGGTAATCCGGGCGACCTCCTCGTCGCCGACCCGCCGGAGCGTCGCGCTCCTCCGCCGGCACTCGTCGGCAAAGAAGGCGTCGTAGCGGCTCTGCCGGGCCACGAGGGTCCCGCCCGCCGGGGTGACGCCGACCAGGGCCATCGCCACCCCGTCCACGTCAGGGCCCATCACGTCGAGGTGGTCCGCCCGGACGTTGGTGATCACCGCCACGTGGGCCCGGACGATCTTGACCTCGCTGAGCCACTGGAGGAAGGGCTGGATCGCCATGCACTCCAGCACCAGCGCGTCGGCGCGGCGCCGGGCCGCCAGGCGGACAATCCGGAGTTGCTCGCCGATCCGGGCCGGCCCGGCCCGGATCACCGGGTGCTCGCTGCCGTCCTCGTAGATGACCCGCGCGGCGGTGCCGGTGGTCTTGGCGACCGCGCGGACCCCCGCCGCACGCAGCCCGGCGGCGATGAGCCTGCACACCGACGACTTGCCCCGCGTCCCATTGACGTGGATGCGCAGGCCGATGGCCCGGCGAACCCGGGCGTGGGCCAGGTACTCCGCCAAGGCGAAACCCAGAAGAACCGCCGTGATGACCAGGACAATCCCCACTGTCGTCCCCGTTTGCCATGGTACTACATCGACCAGAAGCCCTCTTGGCCGTAGCGGGACGCAACCGCAAACGGGCAAGCGGGCCGGGCATTGTGGGCCGGGGGCGGATGCCACGGGCTGCTTGTCGCCGGAGCGGAGCGGAGGCGAACAGCCCGTGCGGGCAGGTGGCCGGACCCTGGCCGAACACCTCACCCCTTCCCGCACAGGCTGTCCCACAGACTGCGAATCCGCAAGCTTGTCCCACTGGGGCGTTGCCGGCCAGCGGCCGCCGGGGGTCAAGGGGTGGGGCGCAACCGGAGGCGTGCACGGGGGTCCGGAACCGATATAATCCGCCCGGACCCGCGGAAAACGACCCCAACCGGGCGGACGTTTCAAGGAACGAGCGATGACGACGCGGCAGTTGTGGCGGAACATCATGGACTACGGGCCGTTCGACCGGCTGCCGGTGATCCACTGGCGGGGCTGGCCGGAGACGCGGGAGCGGTGGATCCGCGAGGGATTGCCCGCCGACGCGGACGAGCACGCGTATTTCGACGCGGTGCCGTTATGGGCGAACATCGGCGTCAACGTCAGCCTGTTCCCCGCGTTCGAGCGGGAGGTCCTGGAAGAGACCGACGAGTACGTGATCGTCCGCCAGGAGGACGGGGCGGTCTGCCAGGACTGGAAGCACCGAAGCTGCATCCCGCGCTTCATCGACCACACACTCAAGACCGCGGCCGACTGGCCCGAGTACAAGAAGCGCCTCCAGCCGGAGGCGGGGCGGATCCCGGATGACCTTCTCGAGCGGGCCCGGCGGGCGGAGGCCAGCGGCCTGCCGGTGCGGCTGGAGTGCGGGTCGATGATGGGCTGGATCCGCAACTGGATGGGCGTGGAGAACATGTGCTACCTGCTGTACGACGCGCCGCAGGTGTACGCGGACATGGTCGCCACGCTCAGCGACCTGGTCTGCTGGGGTTTGGACCAGGTGTGCCCGCTTCTGCACTCGCCCGCCGACATCGGACACGGGTGGGAGGACATCTGCTTCCGCACAGGCCCGCTGGTCAGCCCGGACCTGTTCGACCGGTATGTCGCCCCCGGTTACCGGAAGATCCGCGCCAAGCTCCAGCAGTACGGCACGGGGTTGTTCAGCATCGACTCGGACGGGATGGTCGAGCCGCTGGTGGGCCACTGGCTGGAAGCGGGGGTGAACGTGCAGTTCCCCGTCGAGATCGGCGCCTGGAACGCCGACCCCCACGCCCTGCGGCGGCGGTTCGGCAAGGAGCTGCGGATCATCGGCGGGTTCAACAAGCTGGCCCTGGAGCGGGGCCGGGCCGCTATCGACGCCGAGATCGCCCGCCGCCTGCCGCTGGTGGAAGAAGGCGGCTTCATCCTCCTGCCAGACCACCTGATCCAACCCGACGTCCCGCTGGCGGACTACCGCTACTACCTCGACCGAGTCCGCGAACTGCGATTCTGAAGAAGAAGACGTCCACAGATTACACGGAAGGGAAGAAGAAGAAGAAACAGCGCAGTCCACGAATTGCACGAATTACACGAAGTGCAGAAGAAGCAGCGGAAGAAACAATGGGCGGCGGAATGCACGCCTTGAAGAGCCTACGCGCTTGCTGCCAACACCATCTGCTTCTGTTTCTCTTCGTGTAATTCGTGAAATTCGTGGCTTCCTGCTTCTTCTGTTTCTTCTTCAATTCGTGCAATTCGTGTAATTCGTGAACCTCTTCTTCTTCTTCTGCTGCTGCTTCTTCTTTCGTGCAATTCGTGTAATTCGTGGACCTCTGCTTCTTCTTCTGTTTCTTCTTCTCTTCGTGTAATTCGTGGACTCCCGCCTCTTCTCGGTGTAATTGGTGGTCTATGGGCAGGCCGAACGTGATACTGATCATGACCGACCAGCACCGGGCGGATGCCCTGGGGTGCATGGGCAATCCGATCGTCCGCACGCCGACCCTCGACCGGCTGGCGGCCGAGGGGGTGGCGTTCGAGCGGGCGTTCACGGTCTGCCCGGTGTGCATGGCGTCGCGGGCGGCGATCCACACGGGGCGGTACCCGCGGTCCCTCCGCATGCCGAGCATGGGCATCCTCCCGCCGGACGAGGTGACGCTGGCCGAGACGCTCCAGCGATCCGGGTATCGCACCGGCATGTTCGGCAAGCTGCACTTCACCCCCGAAGGCTACACCCGCGACGTGCTGGCGACCGACGACGAGGTGATCGACGTGACGCCCTTCCTCGCCCCGGCCGGGATCGACTCGGCCGCGACCCGGGCGGCGGCGAGCGACCCGTTCAAGAGGAAGTACGGCTTCCAGACGGATTTCGCCGTCGCCGACAACAACTGGGGGCGATACCTGGACTGGCTGACGGAGCGTTCGCCTCAGCACGTGGGCGCCTTCGTGGCCGAGAACTGGAACCGCGGCCGCGGCGGCGTGCACTATGGCGACAGCCCGCCGGCGACGCGGATGTTCCACCCGCAGGGGCGGGACTTCTTCGACTCGCACATCCCGCCGGACCTGCACCCGTCCTGCTTCATTGTGGACAAGGCCGTCGAGTTCATCCGGGCGAACCGCGACCGGCCGTTCTTCGCCCACGTGTCGTTCGTGGACCCGCACCATCCGTTCAACGCCCCGATGGAGTTCAACCGGATGTACGACCCGGCCGAGATGCCCCCGCCGCGGGAGTTCGACCGCCAGCGGTGCTTCCCGCCGGGATTGCCGGAAGGCGTCGCGCGGGCGATCGAGGTCAAGGCGGGCTGGCCCGACGAGCTGTTCCAGTGGGCGCTGGCCAACTACTACGGCATGATCTCGCACATCGACTGGTGCCTGGGGCGGCTGCTGGACGAGCTGGACGCGCTGGCCCTGACGGACGAGACGCTGATCGTGTTCGTCTCCGACCACGGCGAGTACGTCGGCGACCACCGGCTGCTGTACAAGGGCTCGCTGCTGTTCGACGGGCTGATGCGGGTGCCGCTGATCTTCCGCGGCGGCGGTGCCTTCTCGCCGGGCCGGCGGGTCGGGGCGATGGTCCAGACGATCGACATCTACCCCACCGTCATGGGCCTGCTGGGCCTGCCCACCCACGCGGGCGTGCAGGGGCGGGACCTGTCGGCCGCGCTCGCCGGCGGCGAGGAGGCCGGCTACGACCGCGTCACCTGCGAGCTGGACGACCTGCCCGACCCGCAGTACGCCGCCACGTGGGCCATCCGCAGCGACCGCTGGAAGCTGATCCACTACCCCACCGCCCGCACGGGCATGCTGTTCGACCTCGCCGACGACCCGGGCGAGTACAACAACCTCTACTTCGACCCCGGCCACGCCGACACCCGCCGCGAGCTGACCTGCGACCTGCTGGAGCACTTCTACACCTCGAAGGACCCCCTGCCAGTCCGACTGAGCCAGGCCTGAAAAACGGCGAACCACAAAGGGCACGAAGAACACGAAGGGGTGAAGAAGAAGCAGAAGAAGCCAGTCCACGAATTGCACGAATTACACGAATAGAAGAAACAGCAAAAGAAGCCCCATTTCCTGCTGCGCCGTTTCTTCTTCCCTTCGTGCAATTCGTGCAATTCGTGGACTCCTGCTGCTTCTCCGTGTAATTGGAGGACTATGGGCCAACCGAACATTCTGTGGATTTGCAGCGATCAGCAGCGGTTTGACACGCTGGGCTGTTATGGAAACCCGTTTGTCCGCACGCCGAACGTGGACCGGCTGGCGGCGGAGGGGGTGCTGTTCGAGCACTGCTATTCGCAGAGCCCCATCTGCACCCCAAGCCGGGCGGGCTTCCTGACGGGCCGGTATCCGCGGAC
>DASRZG010000295.1:0-12882 GCA_035686585.1 Phycisphaerae bacterium | reverse complement strand
TGAGCTACATCCTCAGCAACGGCGAGTCGTCGCGGCTGGTGCGGAACGTCCAGCGCCGCGACGGGCTGGTCACCTCCATCGGCACCTCCTCCTGGACGCCGGACTGGGGCAAGGGCTCGTTTACCGTGCACTACCGCTGCGAGCCCGATAAGGCCGATCCGGCCGAGGCCGCCATCGGCGCCGAGCTGAAGCAGGTGGCGGCCGAGGGCGTCACGGCCGAGGAGCTCGCCCGGGCCAAGCGCCAGAAGACCGCCGACTACGTCTACTCCCAGCAGACCGTGGAAAGCCAGGCCGACACGCTGGCGTCGGACTACCTCAGCACCGGCGACGTGGGCTTCAGCCGGATGTACACCGACCGCATCCAGAAGGTCACCGCCGAGCAGGTGCACGCCGCCGCGAGGAAGTACTTCCACTTCGAGGCGATGGTGATCACCCGGATGATCCCCGCCGGCGCCGAGGCCGCGGTGGCCGCGGGGGGCGAGGAGGCGGCCCAGGGGCGGACGAAGTTCCTCAAGCTGGCCAACGGCCTGCGGGTGGTGCTGCATTCGGCCCCGTCGGCGGGGCTGGTCTCGGCCGCCCTGGTGACGCGCGGCGGGCTGACGGTCGAGAGTGCCGACACCAACGGCCTGGGGACGCTGATGACCGCCCTGTCCACCCAGGGCGCGGGGAAGCGGTCGGCCGAGGAGATCGCCGCCCTGTTCGACGAGGCGGGCGGGGGCATCAACGGCTCCTGCGGCAACAACACCTTCTACTGGCGGTCCACCGTCCTGGCGGATTCGTTCGAGCGGACGCTGCCGGTCTTCGCCGACGTGGCGCTGCGCCCGACGTACCCGCGGAAGGAGCTGGACATCCTCCGGCCGATCCTGCTGGCGGGCATCCGCCGGACGGAGGAGAGCTGGTTCGGCCAGCTCAACAAGCGGTTCCGGAAGGACTTTTTCGGCGACCTGCCGTACTCGATGCTTTCCTCCGGCAGCGAGGAGGTGGTCTCGGCCGCCACGCCGGCGGAGATCGCCGCCTACCACAAGCGGCACGTGGTGGCGGGCGCTTCGGTGCTGGCGGTGTACGGGCAGTTCGACGTGGACGCCGCGGAAAAGAGCATCCGCGAGCTGTTCGCCAACATGCCCGCCGGCGACGCCCCGCTGCCGGAGGGCGCAGCCCGCCAGGTGCCGGCCGGCGGCGAGCTGCACGTCCACCCCACCGAGCTGAAAGGGGCCGCGGTGATGGTCGGCGTGCCGGGCATGCGGATCAGCAACCAGCAAGACCGCGCCGCCGTGGACGTGCTGGACACGATCATCAGCGGCTACAGCCTGCCCCGCGGCTGGCTGCACGAGGAGCTGCGGGGGCGGAAGCTGGTCTACGTCGTCCACGCCACCAACTGGGTGGGGCTGCTGCCGGGTACGTTCATGACCTACGCCCAGTGCGAGCCCAAGAACGCCAAGGTCGTCGCCGACGTGATCGCCGACAAGTACCGGCAGACCCTGACGCACGAGTACACCGACGAGGAGATCCGCACGGCCGTCCACATCATCCTGACGGTGGAGCTGCTGGAGAACCAGTCGATGTCGTCGCTGGCGATGCAGGCGGCGCTGGACGAGGCGTACGGGTTCGGATACGACTATCGCAAGACGCTGGAGAAACGCCTCGGCGCCGTGACGCCCGGGGAGCTGAAGCGGGTGGCGAAGAAGTACTTCTCCGGTGGATACGTGACCACCGCGGTCACGCCCGAACCCAAGGTGTTCGAGCAGGACGAAAAGTAGACCGGCGTGATGTCCCGATCGGCGTTTAGCAGTCGCCGGTACGGCGACGTTCGTTGGGGCGGTCGTTCCGACCGCCGCTAAACGTCGGGACCAACCGCCCGTCCCGGTCAGATTCCGCACAAGAAGGAGCGACGGATGAGCGCAGAGGGCAAGCCGGCGGTTCCCGCGCCGGACGAGCTGATCGGGATGAGCATTCGCCGGTTCCTGGCCGTCACGGCCTCCAAGACCCCGATCCCCGGCGGGGGCAGCGTCGCCGGCGTGGTGGGCGGGCTGTCGGCGGCGCTGGGGGAGATGGTCCTGGCGTTCACCCGCGGCAAGAAGCAGTTCGCCGGGTACGCCGACGAGCACGATGCCCTGCTGGTCCGCCTGTCGCGGGCGCGGGGGATGTTCGAGGACCTGACCAACGACGATGCGGCCGCCTACAGCCTCTTCCAGGAGGCCACCTCCGCCGAGGGCGAGGACAAGGCCCAGAGGATGGCGCTCGCCACGGCCGCGGCCATCGACGTGCCGCGGCAGATGACCGCCCTGGCCCTGTCGGTGCTGGGCGACCTGCTCGCCCTGGGGGCCCACTGCAACAGCTACCTGCTGACCGACCTGGCCGCCGCGGCCGTGCTGGCCGAGGCCGTCGTCAAGCTCAGCGACTACAACGTCCGCGTCAACGCGGTGAGCATGGACGACCAGGCCGCCGGCGCGGAGCTGAAGGCGGCCTCGGCCCGCGACGTGGGAAGGGCGAAGGAGCTGCGGGAAGCGGTGGAGATGATCGTGAGTGAACACGTTTGACTGAATGCCGCATGGAGGTTGTGGACGTAGATGGGAAAGGATTACGAGATCGCCAGGGCTTCGGGGGCGTGCAGGGCCTGTGGGCGGGAGTTGGCGGGCGGGCAGGAGTTCGTCGCCGTCCTGCATGACCGGGGAGAGACGTTCGAGCGCGAGGACCTGTGCCCGGAGTGCTGGCAGGGGAGGGAAGGGGGCGATTCGTCGGCGTTTTCCGTCTGGCGCAGCCGCGTGCCCCGGCCGGAGGAGCCCAAGAGGCAGTTCGTCTCCAACGAGGTCCTGATCGAGTTCTTCGAGCGCCTGGAAGGGGAGGACGCCCCGGCCAAGGTCAACTTCCGCTTCGTGCTGGCGCTGATGCTGATGCGCAAGAAGCTGCTGGTCTACGACGCCTCCGAAGTGGATGAAGCCGGCCGGGATATCTGGACGATGCACGTTAAGGCCGATTCCAGGCCCATTCGGGTGATCCACCCGGAGCTGGACGAGCAGCAGATGGCCGAGGTGACCGCCCAATTGGGGGCGGTCTTCGAGACGTCGACATGATCGATCGCCGGATTGCGACAGGGATGGTTCTGCTTGGGGCGGCGGTCTGTGCGGGATGCCCTCTGCAGCCGCGCGAGGCCGTGCCGCTGCATGTGCTGGTGGCCGAGCACAACGCCAACGCCGCCAAGGTGCCCAGGCTGTGGGCCAACGCCCGCGTCTCGGCCACGTTCACCCTGGAAAGCGGCCTGCCGATTCATTGGGGGTCCACCTCGCCGCTGGCGTCGTACAACGCGAAACTGCGGTTCTGGAAGCAGCCTTCCGGCCCGCCGAACTTCGTGCTGGTCGGCCAGGAGGTGGCGCAGGAGCTGTTCCGCGTCGGCATCGACGCGCCCGCCGGGCTGTATTACATGTGGTACAACGTCGGCGACAACGCCCAGGCCCTGGTGGGCCGGGCCGCCCTGGCCGGCGCGCCCGGCGTCGAGGCCATCCCCATCGATCCCCTGCAATTGGCAGAGGTCCTGGGGATCACCGCTTTGCCCACCGAGCCGGGGCGCCTGCCGGCGGTGACGCTCCAGATGCAGAAGCAGCGCCCCTATGCGTACGTCGTAAACTACTGGGATTTCCAGCCGGTCACCGGGCGGATGAAGCTCTGGCGCCAGGTGCTGTACACCTGGAGTGACCAGCGCCCCCGCCTGCCGTTCCAGGTCCGGCTGTTCGACGCCGAGGGGCGCTGCCGGGTCATCGCCGACGTCGGCCGGTACAAGCCCATCGAGTGGGACGGCCCGCCCGGGGACGCCCCGGTCATGGCCACCGACTTCCGCATCCTCTGGCCCGGGATCAAGGACGTGCAGCGCCGCACGTCGATTCACCTGACGCTGGAGGAGATGTCCGCGACCCGGCCTTTCCTTCGGAGCTACTTCGAGTACCGCTCCCACCTGCCGCCGGGGCTGCCCGAGACGCGGGTGGACGCTTCCGTGGCGGTCAACAGCAAAGGACCCGATCCCCAGTGAATCGTTTGCGTTGGATAGCTCTACTGGCCCTGTCGGCGGCCGTGGCGGCCCCGGCGTCGCGGGCGGCGGACTTCCTCGTCGGGCAGGGGGAGAAGCAATGGCTGATCACCGACGAGGCCGGCTTTTACCGCGTGATCTTCCGCGCCGATAATCGGTGGCAGAAGCTGCCCGGAGATCGCCAGGGCGAGGTCCAGGCCGCCACCGCCACCGAGGACGGCGCGGTCGTCCTGTTCGGGGACGGGCGGTCCGTCCGCTACCTCGACTCCGCGCAGGAGCAGTGGGGTCGCAGGCCTCCCGCCGCCCTCTGGCCGCAGGGGACGAAGGCCCTGAGCGTCTGTCCCACCAGTCCATCCCGCATGGGCCTGTTGGTGCTGGTCCGTCGGCCGGTGGCCGTGGTGGCGACCACGCGAGCGGCCGCGGCCTCCTCGGCCGCCCCCGGCGCGACCCATCCGGCGACCCGGCCGGCGGTGGTCCTCGAACGCCGCAGCGAGCTGGCTTTGCTCCGCTACGGCCGGGACGAGTGGGAGGAGGTGGCGGTCGTCCCGTCGTCGCCTGACGGTGCCGCCGACGCCGCCTTCGTCGCGGTGGTGGACCCCAAGACCTATGTGCTGCTTGTCCGGCCCGACCGCAGGCTGCTGGCGTACGCCGATGGCGTCTGGCAGAGCCAGCCGCTGCCCGAGGGCCTCGCCGGCGGGCGCGTCCTGGCGATGTTCGCCTCCGGCAACGACCTGGTCCTGGCCGTGTTCGACCCCGCCGGCAAGGGGGAGATTCGCCTGGGACGGCTCGCCGCCGGGTCCTGGTCCGCCCCGTTCGCGCTGAACGAGCCCCAGGCCGGCGCCGCGCCCAAGCCGGTCATCCGGCCGGCCGACTCGCCGCCGGTGCTGGCGCCGTGGTCGGACGGGGTGGGCGTCGCCTGGCGCGACGACGGGCGGTGGGTCTTCACCCGGTTCTCCCGGTCCGGCTCGCGGACGGCGCCGAGCGAGGACATCCTGGCAAGGGCCGAGGCCGGCGAGTCCGCCTCCAAGCTCTGGGATCGCCTGTTGATCGGCATCATGGTGGCCCTGGGGGTGCTGATGTTCTGGCCCGGCCGGACCGTCCGGACGGAGCCGTTCTCGCTGCCGCCGTCGCTGCGCCCGGCGCGGCTCGGCGCGCGCCTGGCGGCGTTCCTGATCGACTTTCTGCCCTTTGCGGTCCTGTCCTACGTGCTGGCGGGCATGCCGTCGCTGGCGTCGCTGATGACCGACACCGCCGAACCGAAGTTCCTGCTCCGCGCACGGCACGTCCAGGCCTTCTTCGGCTCGATGGCGATGTTCGCCGTCTACGGCATCATCCTGGAGCACCTGTTCGGCGCGACCGTCGGCAAGATGCTCCTCCGCCTCCGCGTCGTCGGCGACAAGGGCTGCAAACCCTCCCTCCGCGAGATCGCCCTGCGAAACGTCGCCAAGATCGCCGAGGTCACGTTCTTTTACATCATGTGGCCGTTTCCGGTGCTGACCCGGTACCGCCAGCGCCTCGGCGACAAGATCGCCTGGACGGCCGTGATCCAGGCGCCCCTGGGCCCGCTGCCCGAAGCCCCCGAACCGCCCCCAAACCGGCCCGACCGGCAGGACGAGCCGCGGGAGCGGGAGAAGCTGTAGCGGTTGCCCCCGCGGATTCGTGAATGACCAGGCACGTTCGAAAAGCGCTGGTGTACCTGCTGAAGCTGGTGGTCGCGGCGGCTCTGCTGTGGTGGGCGTTCCATGACGTGCAGTGGTCCCGGCTGGGCGAGCGGCTGCTCGGGGCCAACTGGCCCCTGCTGGCGCTGGCGACGGCGGGGTTTCTGCTGCCGGTGTTCACCATGGCGGTGCGGTGGTGGTACCTGCTGCGGGCCCAGCAGATCCGCCTCCCCTTCCGCGAGACGATCCGGCTGACCTTCCTGGGGCAGTTCCTGGGGTTCGTGGTGCCCGGGATGGTCAGCGGCGACCTGATCAAGGCGTGGTACGCCTTCCAGCACACCGATCGCAAGGCCGCGGCCGTGGTCAGCGTCTTCGTCGACCGGGCGGCCGGGCTGGCGGCGTTCGCCATCGTCCCGGCGGCGGTGATGGCCGTGATGGTCGCCACCGGGACGCCCCTGGATACCCTGGCCCTGCCGGCGGCGATCGTCGGGTCCGTGCTGGCGGGGCTGGTGGTGGTGGCGGCGGTCCTGCTGAGCCGGCGGCTGCGGAAGGCGCTCCGCCTGGACTGGATCATCGCCCGGCTGCCGCTGCAGCAGCAGGTGAAGCTGACGGGGGAGGCGGTCCGGCTGTATGGGCGGCGCTGGCCTGTGGTGGCCGGGGCGTTGGGCATCACCTTCGTCGGGCAGGCGATCTTCGTGACGGCGGTGATGATGGCCGGGGAGGCGCTGGCCCCGCAGATCCCCTGGCACCGGTACTACATCTACGTGCCGCTGATCTACATCATCGCCGCCGTGCCGATCAGCCCGGGGGGGATTGGGGTGATCGAGGCCTGCTTCGTGAAGTTCTTCGCCGTCGGGGCCGTGACCGACGCGGACGCCATCGCCGTCGCGCTGGCCGCCCGGGTCCTGCCGATGCTCTGCTCGCTGCCGGGGCTGATCGTCGCCGTCACCGGCGCCAAGCTGCCCAAGGCCGAACAGATGCAGGCGGAGATCGGGGCGGGGACCCCCGACGCCTGAGGGGTACGGGGGCATTGGTCATGGGTCGTCCAGGGGGCTCCCACGCGGCGCAGCGCGTGGGCGTGGGTAGGGCGGAACACGGTTTGCTCCCGGTTCCCTGTTCCTGGTTCCCGAAGTTTGGGGTAGTCAAGTCGGTCTTGCTTCCGGTCGAAAGCATCTTCACGGGCGAGGAGCGTGTCCGGCCGCGCGCCGGCGGCAGGAGAGGACTGAAGATGCCGATCGTGCAAGCGCTGAGCAGGAAACAGATGGCCGAGAGTCTCCAGGAGGCGATTGGCCGGCAGATTCCGGTCCAGTTGACCTGTCAGATCGACGGCGTGTGGCACACGCTGCACACGAGGATCATCGGCGTCGACGTGGGCGGGCTGTGGATCGACAGGCCGGTCTGCCACGAGGCCGACGCGCCGGAAATCCGGCCCGGGCAGAACCTGGGCCTCAGCTTCAAGTTCAAGCACCACAAGCACATCCTGAATACCGTGGCCGAGTGCGCTGGCCCGTTCCGCCTCGCTGACGGGGACGTCGAGGCCGTCCGCGTCCAGGCGCCGCGGCGGATGCAGCGAGTCCAGCGGCGTGCCTATCACCGTGTCGACGTGCCGCGGAACCGCTCCGTCCTGGCGACCTTCTGGCCGGGAGGTGGAGCGGAGAACGACCCTCCGGCCGAGGCGGCGCTTTCGTGGGAAGGGTGGGTCACCAACGTCTCGGCGGGGGGGTTCCAGGTCCGCATCGGCAGCCACGGGGCGCCCGAGCTGGAGATCGGCGACCTGGTCGGCGTCCGGATCGAGTTGGGGCAGGAGTACGACCCCATCGTCGCGGACGCCCAGTTCCGCCAGCAGGTCGCCGACGACCGCGGCGTGTGTCTCCAGGGCTTCCAGTTCGTCGGCCTGAACGACTCGCCCGCCGGCCAGGAGACCCTCCGCCGGGTCGGCGCCGTCGTCTGCGAGTTCCAACGCCACCAGGACCACCACGCCAGCAGCGTGGCCTGATTGCGGATTTCGGATTGAACCGGTCGACCGACACGCTCCCGCGCGAACGGGCAATCGCCCCCCAGCGGAAGTCGCAGCGAAGCGAAGATGCCGCCGGTACGGGGGGTTCAAGACCTTGGGCAACGCGCGATGCTGACAAGTGGTGGCGCAAGGAACGATTCGACCGAACGGGAAGTTCATAACCCCCCGCTTCCGCTGGGGGGCGATTGTCAGTACGCACGGAGAGTCTCTTCTCAATCCGCCCCAACGGGACGTCCTGCGGACGCGATCCGCAATCCGAAATCCGCAATTCCAGTGATTTGCTCCCCCCGCCCGATCCGCCTATCATGCTCCCATGCCGCGATCGTCAGAGCCTCTCGTCTACTCCGTCTGGACCACCGCCTGGGGGCCGATGGGCGCCGTCGCGTCGCGGGAGGGGCTCACCCGCGTGGTCCTGCCGCATTACATGGCCGACGATCTGCGGGCCCTGCTGGCCTTCGAGCATCCCGGGGCGGTCGAGTCGGCCGATCGGTTCGAGCGGCTCATCGAGCAGAGCCGGGACTACTTCAACGGCAAGCCCGTCGCCTTCGACGAGATCCCCTGCGACCTGACGGGAGGCGCCTTCTCCGCCGCCGTGCTGACCGCCTGCCGGGCCGTGCCGTACGGGCAGACGCGGAGCTACCGCGAGATCGCCATCGCCATCGGCAATCCGGACGGCGCCCGGGCGGTGGCGGCCGCCCTGGGGCGAAATCCCATCCCGCTGGTCATTCCCTGCCACCGCGTCACCTATTCTGACGGGGGGCTTGGGGGCTACAGCGCCCCCGGCGGGGTCGAGCTCAAGCGGCGCATGCTGTCCCTGGAAAAGGCCTTATAGGCCGCCTCCGGCGGGCGTCACCGCGGGGGCCGGGGGGTTGCGACCAGGTCCGGCCCACATACTGGCGACAATCGCCAAATCCGCTTGGCATGGCGGTAAGGGGTATCTTAGAATTCCACTGGCGGGTCAGCGGACATTGTAGCCTGCCAAAGCAAGAGCAGAGGGTCTCACGGAGGTATTGGGCGGCATGCGACGTCTGTTGCGACTCATCCTGATCACCGCCACGTTCCTGGGCGGGTACTACTTCGGCCGAATGCCCGGCAGCCCGGACATCTTCGCCTACGCCAGGGGGACTTATCGCAGTGCGGTCCGCGCCAGCGAGAAGGTCTCTGCCCGGGCCGAGCAGGACGACTCCTCGTACGCCAAGGCGGCCTTGAACTGCGCCGTCGAGGCCGTGACCGACTCGGAGCAGCCGGATTCGAGGAACTGAACGGCGGGAGCATGTCCCTTGGCCCTGCCGTCATTGCCCGTAGTACCGATCCGGGCCGTGCTTTCGGGAGAAGTGCTTGGCCAGCAGGGCCCGGGACATCGGGGTGGGGTAGGGGTCCACGCGGAGGGTCTCCGACGCCAGCGACGCGAGGTGTTCGCTGAGGAAGGCGCTGGTGACGGCCTCCTCGGGCGATGCCCCCCAGGCGAAGGGCCCGTGGTGGACAACCAGGGCGGCCCGGATGTGCAGCGGGTCCAGTCCCTTGATCCGCTCGACGATCACCTTGCCGGTGTTGGCCTCGTAGTCGGCGGCGATCTCCTCGTCGGTCATGGGGCGGGTGCAGGGGATGGGCCCGTTGAAATAGTCGGCGTGCGTGGTGCCCAGGACGGGCACGTCCCTGCCGGCCTGGGCCCAGGCGGTCGCCCGCAGGCTGTGCGTGTGCACCACCCCGCCGATGGCCGCCAGCGCCCGGTACAGCACCAGGTGCGTCGGGGTGTCGGAGGAGGGTCTCAGATCGCCCTCGACCACCTCGCCGCTGTCCAGGCCGACCACCACCATGTCCTTCGGCTTCAGCGACGAGTAGTCCACCCCGGACGGCTTGATCACCATGCACCCGGCCTCGCGATCGACCCCGCTGGCGTTACCCCAGGTCTCGATCACCAGCCCGCGCTCCACCAGCGCCAGGTTCGCCCGACAGACGCGCTTCTTCAGATCATCCAGCATCGACGGCCCCTTACGGGTTCACGATGGCCTTGACCACCCCGTCGGCGTAGACGGAGGCGGTTTCGTAGGCGTCCTGCGTCCGCGCCAGCGGCTGGTGGTGGGTCGCCAGCAGCGCCAGCGGCAGGTGCTCGTTTCGCATCCGGGCCAGGGCGCGGGCGAACGTCCGGTTCGCCCGGCGGATCATCAGCACGTCCAGACCCTTGCGCCGGGCGGAGGAATGTTTGTACGCCAGCCGATCCTCGGCCGGGATGCCGACCACGCCCACCCGGCCCGCGGGGGCGGCGACCTCGACCATCTGCTCGAACGTCTCCGCCTCGCCGGCGCATTCGAAGACGAAGTCCGCCCCGCACCCGCCGGTCAGGTCGGCGACGGCGGGCACGATGTCGTCGCGCTCGGCGTTGAGCGTGTGCGTGGCGCCGAGCTTGCGGGCCAGGGACAGGCGGTAGTCCAGCACGTCGGTGACGATCACCGGCCCGGCCCCGCTTCGGGCGAGCAGCATCACGTGCGTCAGGCCGATGGTGCCGGCCCCGAGGACCACCACGGCCGATCCCGGCGCCGGCGACACGCGGTCCAGCGAATGGGTGGCGATCGCCAGCGGCTCCAGCAGGACGCCCGTATCGTCGTCGATGTCGTCCGGCAGCATCTCGCACAGGTGCGCGGGGTGGGCGATGTACTCGCTCAGACACCCCGGATGTGGCGGCAGGCCCAGGAACGCGTGGTGCGGGCAGACATTCGGCTTGCCGTCCAGGCACCAGCGGCACCGCCCGCAGTGGATCGCCGGCTCGACGAACACCCGCCGGCCGACCAGGGACTTCTCCGCCCCCTCGCCGACGGCCTCGACCACGCCCATGCACTCGTGCCCGGGCACGAACGGCCCACCCGCGTCGGCGATGGTGATCCCCCCGATGGAGCCCTCGCGGAACATGTGCAGGTCGGACCCGCACACGCCCACCGCCCGCACGCGGACCAGGGCCTCTCCCGGCCCGGGCTGGGGCACGGGCGCCTCGCGAATCGCAAACCGCCCCGGCGCCGTCAAGACCGCTTCGTTCATGGCCCCTGATGGTACCGTCCGTCCCGCCCCCAAGGAAAGCCCCAATGCCCCCGGGCCCGCTCAGAACCGCCCGTAGCGGTGGGCCTCGTCGTACATGGCGAGGATGTTGTCGATGGGGGTGTTGGCCTGGATGTTGTGGCAGGGGGCGAGGATGTACCCGGTGCCGGAAGTTCCGGATCCGTCCCCCGCGCCGAGTGCAGGTGGACCAACACGTCCGCCAGGGACGGGAATCCCGTCGCCTCCGGCACCGTCACCGCCGACAAGTACGCCCTGGCCACCCTCAAGCAGATCACCGTCGGCAAGGCCGGAAACCGTATCCGGATCGAGGTGGGGCGATAGAGCAGGGGGAAGGTGTGCATCCGAGCTGCGCATCCTGCCACTGGCCTCGCGCCTCAGCCTGCAGTAGACTTCCCGCATGTTCGAGAAGGGGTGACGTGCCAATGCCCGAATCGAGTATTGCAGCCGCGCAGCGGCGACTGACAGTAGCCTCGGGCGCGAGCCCGTGGAATTGTCGGCCCCCAACAGAACAGAGCCCCGGATGGGGCGATTGAAGGGGAACCCAATGGGTCACACGTACTCCAACATCCTCATCCACGCAGTCTTCAGTACCAAAGACCGCCAACCGACCATCGGTGATGAGTTCCGGGGCCGCCTGTACAAGTATCTTCACGGAATCGCCCGGCAGGAATTCGGCAGGGCCTTGAAGGTTGGCGGGACCGCTGATCACGTCCACGGTCTTCTGTCCCTCTCCACGTCGGTGTCGGTGGCGGAGGCCATGAGGAAGTGGAAGAGCCTGTCATCCGGATGGGTTCACAAGACGTTCCCGTCGGAGGCCGGATTTGGCTGGCAGAGCGGATACGGCGCCTTCAGCGTCAGCCAATCCCGGGCCGCCGAGGTCATCGCCTACATCGAGAGGCAGCAGGAGCATCATCGGACGCAGACTTTCCAGGAGGAATTCATCGCCTTCCTCGAACGGCACGAGATCGACTATGACCCGGAGCACGTCTGGGATTGACCTCAGTCGCCCCTCCGGGGCTCTGGTTGGACGGGGCCGAGCGATCCACGGGCTGGCGCCCGAGGCTACTGGCAGACGCCGCTGCGCGGCTGAACTGCCGCTCAGAACCGCCCGTAGCGATGGGCCTCGTCGTACATGGCGGCGATGTTGTCGATGGGGGTGACGGCCTGGTTACCCGGAAACAGATCACCGTCGGCAAGGCCAGGAACCGGATACGGATCGAGTCGGCACGGCAGCGCACGGGCAAGACGTGCAGCCGGGTTGCACGTCCTGCCACTGGCTTGGGGCGCCAGCCCGCGGTACACTTCGGGCGTGTTCGAGAAAGGGTGGGATGCCGATGTCTGAATCCAACCGTGTCGAGATGGCCGAAGCTGAAACCCCCAAGGCAGGTGTGAACTGGCGTCAGGCCTACCTCTGGCCTGTCGTGATCGCCTACGCGGCCAATTGCGTGTTCGTCTGGGCCCTGATTGCCCTGGACGACCTCCGGTCCGGCGGGGCTGAGCCCATCCTGTGCGCGCGAGTGGGCATGGCGTTGGGTATCGGGGCCTTGGGGGCCTGGTTAGCGGCAGGGTGGGTCATGATCGCCAGGCATGAAGGGATGACGGGGAAACGCGCCTCCAGGCTGGTCCGTGCCGTGTGTTGGGTGCTGACCTCCCTGGCGGTTCTATCTGTCGCCGTGCACACCCTCCACGAATTGTTGCTGTGGAGTCGGGGGCGATAGAGGGGGGACGGATCGGGTTGGCTGGGCCTTCAATCGCCCCGATGGGGCTCCATCACGTTGCGGCGGCTCGTCCCACGGGCTGGCGCCCGAGGCTACTGGCAGACGCCGCTGCGCGGCTTCCGTCTCCGGCCCCTGTGGGCCTTCGCGAAACCGCCCCTTCGACAAGCTCGGGGTAAACAAACGGGTGCCGCCCCCGCGGGCGCGCACTTCGAGATTCGATATTCAGTATTCGACATTCGTTATTCGCTGTCTCACCCGGTTCCAGGTTCCGGGTTCCCGGTTCCTTCGATCGCCCCGCCCCTCAAAACCGCCCGTAGGTATGGGCCTCGTCGTACATGGCGAGGATGTTGTCGATGGGCGTGTTGGCCTGGATGTTGTGGCAGGGGGCGAGGATGTACCCGGTGCCGTCGGCGGCGAGGA
>DASRZG010000294.1:0-6683 GCA_035686585.1 Phycisphaerae bacterium | reverse complement strand
CTGGTGGCGAAACACCGGCAGGTCCATGTCGGTGGCGGCCCGGAATTCCCACGTCATCGTCAGCGCCCCGTCGGACCACGCCGCCCGGAGGCGGCGGTCCACCGCCAGCTCCTTCCACGTCCGGCGGCAGCGGAACTCGATCGTACCGTCCTGGCCGGCTGCGACGCGGGCCGCCCCGTACTCGAAGTCCTGCCACCGAGGCGTGGCGGACATCACCGCCCGGACGTTCTGCAGCACCGGCCGGCCGGCGACGTACAGGGCCAGCAGCACGCCGTCATCGCGGAAGACGGCGCAGGTCCGCTGGTCCATCCTCCACAGGACGCGCCCGTCGCGTTGGATCACCGCCCCCGGGCCCGTCCGCGTGAAGGCGGGGGAGGGGTCGGGCAGCGTGCCGGCCACCACGGGATCGGAGGTGGGCACCAGGATCCGCCCGTCCTGGGCGGGGATGAGAAACTCCGAGCCCACCTTGCCGCTGGAGACATCCCGGCTGCGGCGTTCGGTCTGGATCGGAAGGTCGAGGCAGGTGGGGTTGACCACGGCCGTCCCGCCGTCGAACGGCCGCCGCCAGGACCCGTCGGGGAATTCGCGCGACGGGCCGGTGGGGTAGCCCAGCGGGGCGTCGTATTCCGGATACCACCAGTGCTGTCCCCGCCAGCGGGTGTGCAGGTCGTAGGCGAAGTACCCGTCGCCCATCAGCGTGGTCGCCAGGCCGAAGCGCATTCTCTGCGTCAGGGCCTTGCCCTTGGCGAGAATGGCCTCGCGATCGGCCTCGGTCATGCTTTTCCAGGCGTTGAAGTCCGGCTCCAGCCCGGAGCTGGAGACGATCGTGGTGACGGTGGGGCGGTGGGGCGTCCGCGTCCAGTGGAAGTAGTGGTCCAGCACCCCACGCCAGCTCCGCCCGTGGTCCAGGACGTAGTCGAGGAAGTCCTCCAGCAGGATGCCGTTGAGTTGAGGGAAGTTGGCCTCGTGGGCCTGGTTGGCCATGAACAGGGCCTCCGGCCCGATCCGCTCCCGGACGGTCCGGCCCAGGATTTGCTTGGCCTGGCGCCATTGGCGGTCGAGGTCCTTGTCGCTGTCGGCCTCCCCGTCGCCGTCGGCGTCGATCTGGTACGGCCGGCCCGACTGGATGTTGCACGCCCAGTGGTCGAAGTGCCCGCCCATGCAGTCGATGAACGTGCCGTCGAACACGGGCTTTTCCACGCTGGCGGCCGACCGCCCCGCCAGCCAGTCGATCACGGGCCGTTTGGTCAGGTTGATCATCGTCGTGCCCGGCCAGCCTTCGATCTGCTTGCCGTCGGGCGTCAGCAGCCAGCCGTCGTCGGGGAAGGGCGTCTGCTTGACCTGCCAGGCGCCGGCGTACGGGGCGGACGAGGAGAAGTCCAGGACGACCAGGTAAGGGTTCGCCTTGCGGAGCCTGGCGACCATCGCCGCCACGGCCTGACGCTGCTGTTCGTTGCCGCCGGCGTTGACCCCGCCGATCAGCAGGTCGAACTTCCCCAGCAGATCGAGCGTCTCGGGCTTGGTCCAGTGGCCCACCGCGGCGCCATAGCAGTTGGCGATCCGCGGGTACGGCGGCCCCTTTCGGGCGTCGTCCAGCACCGGCCCGATCGCCCCGCCGGCCTGCGCCGCCGACCAACAAGCCAGCACGACTGTCCCTGTCATCACGCATGCGGTTCGCTTGCTCATGGAATGTCCCTCGATCGGCGACTTCTTTGTCATCAAACGCGGCGATTCCAACCATGTTTCTGTTATCATCCTTTGGCGACGCCATATCAAGGGACCCATGCCATGGACGAGCTCAAGCGGATGCTGATCGATCGGGGGGCGGGACTGGTGGGCTTTGCCGACATGAGCGACGTGGACGAGGAGAAGCGGCGGGGGTTTCCCTTCGCCGTCTCGATCGCCCTGCCCCTGACGCCGGAGATCATTGCCGGGATCACGGACGGCCCCACGCGGGCCTACTGTGACGAGTACGACCGGGCCAACGCCGCTCTCAACGAGCTGTCCCGGGCGGGCCAGGCGTTCCTCGTCGCGCGCGGACACAAGGCCGAGCCCCTGGCGGCGACGATGATCGGCTACGACCCGGTGCATTTGTGCGCGCCCTTCCAGCACAAGACGCCGGCGACGCTGTCCGGCCTGGCGTGGATCGGCAAGTGCGACCTGGCGGTCACCGAGCGGTACGGGTCGGCGGTGCGCTGGTGCTCGATCCTGACCGACGCCCCGCTGCCGGCCGGGACGCCCGTCGACGCATCCCGATGCGGCGACTGCACGAGCTGTGTCGAGGTCTGCCCGGGCGACGCCTGCTCGGGGAAGAACTGGCGCCCGGGCATGGCCCGCGAGGACCTGTGGAACGCCCGCGCCTGCGAGCAGACCATGGCCCGGATCAACACGGGCCGGGATGCCCATCACGACCTGTGTGGGATGTGCATCGCCGCGTGCCCCTATACCCTCGCGTACCTGAAACGCGAAGGAGCCCTGTAGAATCATCGACTCAGGAGCGGTTCACGTCCCCGCCCGGATCTTCACGTCCATGCACGGCGGATGATCCGGAATCTCCGCCGGCGGGCCGGTGAGTTTCGACATGTCGTAATCCCGCGCCATCTCGTACCAGGCGACCACGTTCTCGATGGGGCAGTCGTACCCGACCACGTTGGATGCCCGCAGGACGTACCCGCCGTTGTAGGCGCACGTGGTCATCAGGAAGTCCACCTCGCGCCGGATGTCGTCCAGCGTGCCGAACGGCAGCGTCCGCTGGATGCTGCCGCCGCCGTCCAGGGTGATGCGGTCGCCCCAGCGGGCCTTGAACTCGGCCGGGTTGACGCACTCCGGCTGGATCGGGTTGATGATGTTGAACCCGACCTCGATGAGGTCGTCCACGATGGGCCGGAGGTCGCCGTCGGAGTGGAAGAAGAACCGCACGTGCGAGTTGACCTCTCGCGTCTCGGAGATGATCCGCGCCCACATGGGCTTGTCCAGCTCGCGCCAGCGGTCGGGGGGGACGATCATCCGGTCCTGCATGGCCACGTCGCCCCAGTACTCGATCATGTCCACGCCCGCCTTGGCCGAAGCGCGGCAGATCGGCAGGTTGAACGCGAGGATCCTCTCGTAGATGGCCTCGACCCATTCGGGATTGGCGACGTAATCGCACAGGAAGTTCTCGAACCCGCGCATGTGCCATGCCTGCTTGAACGGATGCACCCCTCCGTTGCCGCTGACCCAGTAGCCCGCCTCCTTGAAGGCGGCAACCTTGGCCGGCAGGTGCGGGTCGTCCACGATGTTGTGCTCGCCGGGCCAACGGAAGCCGCTCAGGTCGTCCGTTCCGGCGAAGGGCCCGCTGACCCACTGGAGGTACTTGCCCGTGCTGCCGATGCGCTGCACGACGCCCCAGCGGTCCTCGAAGGTCCGCTCGTCGTGCAGCACCGTCCTGCCGACGTGCCCGAACGGGCCGGAAAGCTCCCCGTTGATCCGCTTGTCGTACTCCGGCCAGCGGGTGGCGATGTGGGCGCCGCGCGTCATGTCCGCCCCGAGGATCTCCGCCACTTCCCGTGCGGTCCCCACCCCGTAATGGGCCATGGCCGCCTCGGTGACCTCGTCACGCCAGCCGAGTTGAATGGGCACCCGGTCGGGCTTCTCATGGTTCAGCGTCGCGATCATCCGCTGGCGGGGGGTCATGGGCATTGAACTCTCCTGGTTCCTATCGTATCCGGCACGGGGCACCAACGCCAAGGCGCCCTGCAAGATGGGCGATCCTACTGCGCAGAACGATGTTTCGCTACGTGGGACACGTTCCCGAATGCCGAATGTCGATTGTCGAATTGCCATCCCGGCGCCGCACGGACCGTTTGGTTGCGACCCGGGGAGCTCGTCGCCCCCGTTGGCGTCGTCGCCGGATCGCAGGGACATCTCAGGTACCCATCCCCGCAAGGCGCTCCAGGCCGGTGCGGATGCGCCGCTCGGCCTCGGCGGTCTCGAGCAGGGCGATCTGCCTCACCGGCATCCGGGCCGCCATCTCGGCGATCAGCTCGTGGCCCAGGAAGTACCCGCATTGCGTGCGGCCTTCGATCCGGAACCAACTGCCGAAGAAGGCGCGGATGCCTTCCGGATCGTCCAGGCGGCGGAGGAACTCGCCCGCCAGCCAGGAGAGGTTCTCCCGGCACCACGCCGCCCAGTCGGGAGGATTGTAGCCCTCATTCATGTGCCAGGTATCCTCGCCGGCAACGTGGTGCTCACAGTACTGGGCGAAGCCCTCGTCGTACACGTCCCACAGGGGCCCTTTGCCGTTGGCCACGCCCGCCTGCCGGCGCCAGTGGTAGTGGGCGACGTGCCCCAGCTCATGGGCCAGCAGGCCGGTCAGGGCCCGCTCGCCCGACCAGCCGCACTCGGCGATGTTCTCCAGCCCCAGCAGCACGGCCGCGGTGCCGCCGTAGTCGGTGACCCACCCCGCCCCGCAGCCCGTGCCGACGTAGACGACGAACACCACCGGGCAGTCCAGGCCCAGTTTCCTCCTGACCGCCCCCCACACCGATGGCCCCAGCCGCAGCAGGTTCCGCCGGGCCTCGCGCATCGATTCCAGCCGCTCGCCCAGGCGGCCGAAGACGTGCTCGCGGGCGACCTCCTTCCAGTCCAGGCCCATGTCGGCGTAGTTACACTGCTGCTTGGCGAGCAGCTCGGGCCAGGCGGACATGTACTGGGTGGCCCACAGGTCGATCTGCTCGTCGGCGGGCAGGTCCTGTGCCTTCGCCCAGTACGTTTCGAAGGCGTCGAACGTATCGATGAGGCGGGCGGCTGTCATTGTGAGCCTCTTGGTCGCTGCCATGTCGGAAACGCGCGTTCCTGCCGCAAGGCCGCATGATACCGCCGGTGGTCCCCGGCGTCTGCCCCCCGGCACCCGGGATAGAGGCCCTGGCGCAGGAGCTGGGTGCCACGGGCTGCTCGCAGCCCGTGCTGGCCTGTGTCGGGGCCTTCGGCAAGCACCCGCCCCCATCCCGCACAGGCTGCAAGCAGCCTGTGGCACCCGGGATAGGGGCCCCGGCCCAGGACTTGGGTGCCACGGGCTGCTCGCAGCCCGTGCGGCAGGTGCCGGGCATTCCCCGGCCGGAAGCGGCACAGCCTGCCATTACACCCAGCGGAGGATGCAGACGGGTCGGGGTGTGCGGCGGGCTTCGGTGCGGCCTTGGGCGCGTTCGATGGCCTCTTCGTCGACCTGGATGTCCGTCCCCCGCCCGGCCATGAGCGTGGCGACGGTGACCGCGCCGACCAGCTTCCCCTCGGGGCCAGGGCGGCACCGGCCGGCGGCGGCGACGACCTCGGCTTCCCTCCCGGCCCGGTGGGGCAGGGCATTGAGCAGCTGGTTCTGAATCCCGTGGCCGCCGAGCAGCTCGGAAAGCCGTTCGCATTCGGCAACGGTCCTGGCCGCGACCAGCACGGGGCGGTGCACGTCCACGCTGCAATGGCGGACCTCCTCGGCGGCGTGAAAGTCGCCGAGGATCGCATAGGCGCACCCATAGGCCATCTGCTGGAACCGCCGCACGATCTGCTCAAACGCCGCCAGCCTCTCGGCGTCGGGCAGCGCGGCGTCCGCAGCCCGTTTCACCAGCGACTCGATCCGTTCCACATCCATTCCATTACTCAGGGCCCTTCATCCACAAAGGGTCCGTTTCGCAGTGGGGGGATACCCACTTTCTGCGGTTTCTCCTCTCTTGTTTACGGCGCCCGGGCGTGCACGCCAAGGGAGGACAGGGCGGCGTGTCGGAGAACCGCCCCGGCGTGACGCGCAGCGTTTAGCAGCGACCCGAAGGGGAGCTCGTCACTGTTCACAGTTCACCCCGCACATAGCGTCGCCACATCCGCTGGGCGATGTCGAGCGGATCGGCGGCGACTCCGTGGCGGCGGAAGCAGTCGCAGACGTTGCGGACGTCGCGGATCAGCAGCTCGAAGGCCCGCGGGTTCTCGCGGGGGTCGACCGCCTGGGGGAAGTCGATGATCCGGATCGCTCCCCGCCAGTAAAGGATGTTGAAGGCCGACAGGTCCGCGTGGACGCGATTGCCGGCCAGGAACAGCTCCACGTTTCGCAGGATCTGCTGGAACAGCCGCGGCGCGTCCTCCTGCGGCACGGACGCCTGACGGAGCGTGGGGGCGGGGGTGTCGAAGTCCCCGACGTATTCCATCAGGATCGCGTCGCCCGACTGGGCGACCGGCCTGGGCACGTCCGCCCCGAGGGCGTGGAGGATTCGCAGCGTCTCGTACTCGTGGCCCACCCACGAGGCGAACTGGACCCCCCGGCCCATGCGGGATTTTTTGGAGAAGGCGCGGCGCAGCCGGGCGTCGGTGATCACCCTGCCGCTCTGATACACGGCGTCGTTCTTGAACCGCCGCTGCGCCAGCGGCCGGTATACCTTCACCGCCAGCAGCTCCCCGCCGCCGGGCCCGCCCGTCCGGCAGCAGTACACCGTGGCCTCCTTGCCGCTCTTGTCTACCTGCAATTCATCCGCCACCAGCCCGTCGTCGATGAAGGGCTGGAGCACCACCATTCGCTTTTCCTTGTGCATTGACCTCTCCTGAAACCATGCCGATCGTTGTGTGTGCAGAACCGTGCCTTCATCGCGGCACCTCCTTCCTGTCCCTTGGGGGGACGCAAATGGTTACTATGCCTTTCCCCGGCCCGGCGATGTGAAGCGCTGCAC
>DASRZG010000293.1:0-26798 GCA_035686585.1 Phycisphaerae bacterium | reverse complement strand
GGGGGAATCGCCGGGATGAAGCACCGATCTCCCTTGCCGGCCCGCCTGTTCAAAGAGACGATACGTCCTGTGCCCCCCGGCCGGCGTGGGGGCGTCCGGAAGTGATGGGAAGACCCATGCAGACACAACGTGCCGTTCGATGGTCCCTGGCAAGTGTGGCTGTGCTGTCGCTGGCCGTCGCCGCGCCCGGCGCCGAGGCGCCCAAGACCTTTGTGCCTCCCAACTACCCCCTCAACACCGCCCCGGTGGACTGGCCCACCAACCCCGGCACGCGCTACACCATGCCCGAGATGGTCAAACGCTGCGGGCCGGAGAACATGGCGATCAAGGTGTCCGTCGATGGCTGGACGGAGCCGCTCTACAGCAGGAACGAGATGGGCACGTATCGCGTGGGCGACAGGCCGACGTTCAGCGTGGTGATCGGCGACGCGAACTCGCGCTACTTCGGCTCGGTCAAGGACGGGACCGACGGCGGGACGTTCCGGTGCACGCTGTTCTGGATGGACGAGAAGGGCGAGAAGGTCCTGCGGACCGACCCCGACTCCGTCCGCCCGGCCTGCGCCACCTGCGGGGGGTTCCACGTGATGTACTTCAACATCCCCTCCTTCGCCAAGACCGGCCGGCACCGGCTTCAGATCACCTACGTGCACAAGAAGCTCAACCTGGACCTGCGGAAGGACCTGTGGTTCCACGCCGTCAACGACGGATCCTGGGACGACTCGTCCGTGCTGGCCGAGGCGACGGAAAAGTACCCGGTGGTCACCGTCCTGCAGCCGGGGCGGGCGTGCGGGACGCTGGGGATCGACAGCTATAAGGGCGTCACCGACACCTTCATCCATGCCACCCACACGGTGCCCGACCGCAACGCCGACCACGCCAACTTCGGCCGGCTTGCGATGCTCCGTGCGGGACACTACGGGCAGGAGCAGCGGGCCCTGCTGCGGTTTGACCTGACGCCGGCGCCGCCCGACGCCGTGGTGGCGGCGGCCTGGCTGCAACTGTACCTGGCGGACTGGCCGGGCGGGGAACGGGGCCGCCGATCGTCGAAATCGCAGTTCGTCGCCTACGAGGTGCTGAAGGAGTGGCAGGCGGGGCGCGGCAGCGGCAATATCTACTGGCACAACAAGAAGGACCCGCCGGTGGCCCCGGGCGAGGCGTCTTGGCAGGCCCACAGCTACCCGGCCAAATGGGCCGAGCCCGGCTGCGGGAAGGCGGGGGCCGACCGCGGGGCCGAACCGATCGGCACCTCCGGCGAGGTCCGCAAGTTCGGCCATTGGGTGACGATCCCGCTGGCCCGGGAGACCGTGGCCCGCTGGGTCGCCGACCCGCCGTCCAACCGCGGCCTCCTGCTGCTGGGAACGCAGGCCTGCGGCATCTTCCATTCCAGCGACTTCGAGGACCCCGCCATGCGCCCCAGGCTGATCCTGGCCTTCTCCTCGGGGATCGCCTCCGCGGGCGCAACCTGCACCACGCAGTCCTGCCCGCTGCCGGCCGAATGAACGGACCGCCCGCCGGCATGTCGGGTGCCACAGGCTGCTTGTCGACGATCCCGCAGGGATCGGCGATCCGCCGGAGCGGGTCGAAGACCCGTGGAGGCGGACAGCCTGTGCGGAATGGGATGGGGTGCTCGCCCGGGTCCCCGCCACCTGCCGCACGGGCTGTTCGCCTCCGCTCCGCTCCGGCGAATCGCCGACTCCCATGGAGTCGGCGACAAGCACCCCGTGGCACCCATTGCCAAATCCCCAGCGCCACCCGGCGAGGCCCGAGCCCCTCCCGCACGGGGAAACCCATGGCCAAGACAGCCTCCGCCGCGTATCGTGACCGGCCGTGAGCGAGACGCCAAAGTCCGATCAGCCACCCCTGCCCGGCAGCGAGCCCGTGCCCGCGCGGATGCTGGCGCTGATGATGCTGGGGGCGTTCGCGGTGGTCCTGTTCCTCTGCGTGCGGCGGACGGTCGGGATGCAGGCGATCGAATTCCTGGCAACCGACGGGATCATGGCGCTGGTGGTCCTGCTGGGCGCGGGGGGGTACGGCTATCTCCTGTTCCGGCGCTTCGGCCCCAAGGGCGCCCCGCCGCTGCTGGCGGTGTCCACCGCCTCGGTCCTGGGCCTGTGGATGCTGGCGATGGCGGTCTGGGCGGTCGGGTCGCTGGTCCCGGCGGCGCTGACGGCGTGGGTCTGGTGGCCCGTAATCGCCGCGGGGGTGGGACTGTCGCTGTGGCACCTCCACCGCCCGCTGGCGGGCAAGCGCCTGCCGGAGCAATTTGAGGGATACAACCTCATCTGGATCCTGGTCTTCGCCGCCGCCGCGGTCTGGGTGGCGGGGGCCGCCCTGCCGCCCGGGCGGCTGGGAACGCTCACCGGCCCATGGCCCATGCTCACCAAAGGCATTCTCCTGCTGCCGGAAAGCGATGCCGCCGGGGCACTCGTCCGCACGATGCAGCTCCCCCGCGAGTTCCTCGAAGGCGGCGGGGTGCGGGCGCTCGATCACAACGTCTACAGCCACTTCCCCCTGTGCGCCGAGATGCTCCGCCTGCTGGGGATGTGCCTCCGCGGCGGCGCCGCCGAGGGTGCCGGCCTGGCGACGATGATCGTGGGCACGTTCGCCATCCCGATGGTGGCCGGGACGTTCGCCGCCCTGCGCGAAACGCGCTTCCGCGGGTGGGCGGCGACGGTCTTCGTCGCCACGGCCCCGTGGGCGCTGTACCTGGCCACGACGGGACGGGCGGAGCTGGCGTGGATGTCCTGCCTGACGCTGGCCCTGCTGTGGCTGCGGAGGTGGCTGGAGGCCCCCGACCCCCGCACCGCCGTCTGGATCGGCGGGCTGATCGGCGTGGCGATGGGCTTCGGATACGGGGCCGCCCTGACGGTCGCCGCCCCGGTGGCGGCCGTCATGCTCGCCACCGCCCTGCCGCGTCCCAAGCGCCTCCCGGGCGTGGGCGGCGCCGTGCTGACGGCGGTGGTGGTCCTCTCGCCCTGGCTCATCCGCGACGCCGCCGTCACCGGCAACCCCGTCTTCCCCATGGCGACCGAAAAGCTCGGCCGGGGACACTGGGACCCGTGGACCGCCGACAGGTGGCGGCGGGCGCACGGACTGCACCCGCTGCCGCTGGGCGAGGAGGCCAAACCGCCCCAGACGATGGGCCCCGCCCGGCTGAAGCGGCTGGTCGCCTTCCTCAGCGAACCCCGCCTGGCCGCGGTCCTGTTCGGTCCGGAGGGGCTGCAGCTTCATGCGATCCTGGCCTCGCCGGCGCTGCTGGTGATCTTCGCGCTGACGCTGCTGGCGATGGGGGTCCATCCCCGCGGACCGACCCGATGGGACTGGGCGGTGCTGGCGATCCTGGTGACCCAACTGGCCCTTTGGCTGGGCCTGACCGGCCCGCGGACACCGGCGCGGATGCCGTCCGTGTGCGCCGTGCCGTTCGCACTGCTCTGCGCCGGCGGCCTGGCGAGACTGTCGGAGGTGGTCGAGCTGCCCCTGATGGGACGGGCCGCCGCCGGGGGGCGGTGGGGCCTGGCCCCGGCCGCCCTGCTGCTGGCGGCGGCGGGTGGGATGAACCTGCTGACCGCGGGATCCTACCTCGCCGAGGATGCGCGCTGGCCCAGCGACATCGCCATGTCCCGCGAGTTCGGCGCCGCCTCGGCCATCCGCGGCGAGGGGAAGCTGGCGGCGCTGGTCGGCGAGGACCGGGCGCTGCACTTCCCCCCCAACGTCGTCTACGCCACCGCCTACGATCCGTACCCGCTGGCCCCGGCCTTCGCCGACAGCGACGACGGCGAGCAACTCGCCCGGCGCCTCCGCGACGCCGGCGTCACCCACGTCCTGGTCGCCTGGCTGCGGATCGACTACTGGACCCGCGCCATCGGCTGGCCTGAAGGGCTGGCCGCCGACCGCCTCCAACGCCTGCTGGCGGACTGGCCCGTGGCCGACGCCTTCTCCTACCAGCCCGCCACCCAACCGGCGAGCCAGCCCGAAACGCTCCCGGCCACCGCTCCCGCCACCCAACCGGCCGAGCCCCCCACGCCCGTCTGGACCCTCTACCAGGTCCCCGCTCCCCGTTGACGCCGCCGACGCCCGTAGAACGCCTGAAGTGGCCTATAGTCTGGTATGGTCTGACTCCACACCGACATTTTTCCGAGACCATCAGAAATCTTGTATTCTGTTACTCATTTTCGGATAATGACTTGCTGCATTACAGCCGCCTTGCGCGGTCGCCGATGGCCTTTTGGTTGCGCCTCGCTTCCCGGATGCGCCAGAATGTCCATCTAGGGGGGGAGGTCCCGCCCTTGCAAGGGGCCGGGTGTTCCAAAATGGCTCCGGCCTGCCTGAATCGCGACGGAACCCTGTTGCCTCGGCCAATACACGGTTGAAAACCGCCCGCTGATCGAGGAAGCTGGCGGGCCTGCCGGCCGCGCCCGGCGGTTGCCCCGTGGCACGCGGCGTCCACAATGGGGACTCCACAAGACCTGCCCACTGGAGAAGGACACGATGGACAAACCGCTGAACCTGGGCGTTCTTGGCTACGGCCACTTCATCCGCAGCAACTTCGTCAAGCACCTCCGCCGCTGTGGGGCGGTGAACATCGCCGGGGTGTATAACCGCGGCGAGGAGCGGCGCCGCCAGGCGGCCGAGGACGGCTACTGGGTCACGGGCGATCTGGACGAGCTGCTCGGGCGGGCGGACGTGGAGGCGGTGCTGGTCGGCACGGCCAATGCCGTCCATCGCGAGCACGCCGTCGCCGCCGCCCGCGCGGGCAAGCACATCCTCTGCGAAAAGCCCCTCGCCCTGACCCGCCGCGACATCGACGAGATGGTGGCCGAGGCCGAGAAGGCCGGCGTCATCACCCACGTCAACCACGGCGGGCCGTATACGGAGGCCTTCGCCAAGGTGCGCGAGCTGGCGACTACCCGCTGCGGGCGGATCATGCAGGTCTGGATCCGCAACTCCCGGCGTTTCGGCACGTGGAAGATGGGGGCCCGGCACTTCGCGGTGGGTAACCCGGAGGTCTCCGGCGGCTGGACGATCCATCACAGTTGCCACTTCGTGAACATGGCCTGCGTGCTGGTCGACAGCGCCGCCAACCCGGCCACGCGCGTGTATCACGTCGCGCAGAAGAGCTGTCCCGACGCCCCCAGCGAGGAGCTGATCACCTCCGTTATCCACTTTGCCAACGGCGCCACCGCCCAGATCAGCGACGGCACGAGCATCGGCGGCTTCGGCGACTTGGGCGTGATCGGCACGGACGGCGACGTCCGGCTGCTGGGCGAGGCCGTCACGCTGGTCACCCACGGCCCGCCGGACCCGGACCAGCGGCCGGGGAACCTCGGGGCGGTCACCGAGACCTTCACCGTCCCGCCCGCCGGCAAGGTCCTGGAGAAGGTCGGCCAACTCTTCGCCCACGCGGTCCGCACCGGCGACACCAGCAAGCTCCTGAGCTTCCGCTGGGTCAGCCACGAGTACGACATCCTCCAGGCCATGGTCGAAAGCGCCCGGACAGGGCAGGCGGTGGACGTGGCGTGACGGGGCCACGCAGGACATTGTCGATTGCCGATTGACGATTGGGGTATCGTCCCGAAGTACGTGGGTGCGAAGCCATCCACTGCGGGGGCCTGCCATGGTCGCGAAGGCTTCGGCCACAGAGTGCGGGTCGCTACCGGGCAACGGGGAGAAGGCGGGGCCCACAGGCTGCTCGTCGACGATCCCGACAGGGATCGGCGATCCACCGGAGCGGGTCGAAGACCCGCGGAGGGGGACAGCCTGTGCGGGATGCGGGGGGCCGCCAATCGTGGTACCTTCACCTGCCTGCACGGGCTGCAAGCAGCCCGTGGCACCCCGTTCCCGGGGCCGCGCAGGGTGGCTGCACATCCTACGGCTGGTCGCCGCCCATCCACCGCAGCTTCAGGGGGCGGCGCGGGGGGATCCGGCGGTAGGTGTATTTGGGATAGCCCAGCATCAGGGCGGCGTGGACGGTGTGGCCGGGGGGCAGGGCGAGGGCCTCGGCGATGGCGGGGACGTCGCGGGCGGCGCCCATGAAGATGCCCGCCCAGCAGGCGCCGACGCCCAGGGCGCTGGCGGCCAGGTCCAACGCCGCGACGGCGATGACGCAGTCCGTGCCGCCGACGTCGTTGTCGTGGGCGATCGCCAGGTGAGGGGCGCCGCGCAGGATCATGTCCTGCCCGCGCTCCCAGGGTCCGATCATCATCGGATACTGCCCGTTGGCCCGCATCCATTCCACCGTCAGGGCCGCCAGGCGGTGAATGTGCTCCCGGCCGTCCACCACGGTCCACTGCACCGTCTGCCGGTTGACCCCGGTGGGCGACCAGCGAGTGAGGTTGAGGATTTGCTCGAGCGTCCGGCGGTCCACGGGCTCGTCCCGGAACGCCCGGATCGAACGCCGCGACCGGAACAGCCCGGCCACGGCCTCGGAAGGTATCGCCGACGGTGGCTGGGCCGGGTCGCAATCGCCGGGGCCGGTCCTGCGGATGGTTACCGCCTCGGCCCCGCAGACGGCCACGCAATGCCCGCAGCGGATGCACTGGCGCCTCGCGTCCGGCACGAGCCGCACGGAACCGTCCTCGCCCGCCCGAAAGAGCCCCAGCGGGCACTCGGCCGTGCAGGCCCCGCAGCCGGTGCAGGCGGCGGCGTCGATTGTGATCATGATCGCTGTCTCCGATTCGCGCGGTCTGTCCGGCCGGGAGTTGGCCGGGCGCGGTGCGGACCGCACCGGCCTGTCGTCTCCGGGATTGTAGCGTCCGAACCCCGTTGCGCCGACCCGGTGGATGCCGGGAGGCGCGTGCCCAGCGGAGCGGCACACCGGCTGCTCGGGCGCAAAAAAAAGCGGAAGGCGGACCGCCGGATGCAGCTGGCGATCCGCCCCCGCCCTAGTAAGGAGCTCTCCCTCCGCCCAACGGCGGTTGTCTGTATATTCGCGCGCGGCGGCGCCCGTTGTTGCGTTGCGTGGGCGGCCTAGGAGGCCACCACCTTCGACAGCGAGAACACCGGCAACAGCAGCGCCATGGCGATCCCGCCAACGATCAGGCCCATGATCACGATCATCGCCGGCTCGATGAAGCTGGTGGCGGTCCGGATGGCGGTGTCCAGGTCCTCCTCGCAGAAGGTCGCCACCCGGTCCAGCACCGGCCCGAGCTTGCCCGTCCTCTCGCCGGCCGAGACCATCTGGCAGACCGGCGCCGGCATCAGCGGGAACTGCCGCATCTCCTCGCTCAGCGAGGCGCCTTCCTTCAGCCGGTCCTGGAGCTGCCGCCAGATGCCGTCAAACTCCACGTTGCCCGAGACCTCCGCGGCAATCTCCAGCGACTCCAGCATGCTCACGCCCGTGGCCACCATCGTCGCCAGCGTCCGCAGGGACCGCGACAGACAGGCCTTGCGGTACATCGGCCCCAGCACCGGCAGCCTCAGGCGCGCCCGGTCCCACATAACCTTCCCCTCCGGGCGTGTCATCAGCACGTAGATGCCCGCGCCCACCGCGACCAGCACGGCCAGGATGATCAGGTAATGGTCGATGATCCCCTGCGACAGCCCCAGCAGCAGGCGGGTCGGCACCGGCAGGGCGGCGGACTTGCCCTCGTAGATTTTGGCGAACCGCGGCAGCACGAACAGCAGCATCGCCACCACCACCAGCACGCAGAAGCCCAGCATGGCCATCGGATAGGCCATCGCGCCCTTGACTCGCCGGCGGATGGCCCGCTGCGCCTCCAAGTGTTTGGACACCCTCTGGAGCATCGTGCCCAGCGTGCCGGAGGCCTCGGAGGCCTTGACCATCGCCACGAACAGCCGATCGAAGACGCGGGGGTACTGCCTCAGGGAGGCGGAGAACTCCACACCGGACTTGACCTGTTCGCTGACGCCTCCGATCACAGCTTTGAACCGCTCGTCCCGGGAGTTCTCGGTGATCGAGTCGATCGCGTCGGCCAGCGGCACGCCGGTATCCACCATCACCGCCAGTTGGTTGGCGAAGAAGATCACCTCGTCGTGCTTCACGCGGACCTTGCCGGGCACGATGGCCGGGGCGGCCGAGGGGGCCGAGCCGCGATGCTCGTGCAGGTCGACGATCACGTGGCCCTCGCTGCGGAGCAGGCGGGAGGCCTCGCCCACGTCGGCGGCGCTGAGCGTGCCGGTGGCGGTGCCTCCGCGGGCGTCTCGGACCTGGTATTCGAACTTGGGCATGGCACGGTTCTCCCGGGGCGGCTAGGCGGCGAGGATCTTCCTGACTTTCTCGGGGTCCTGGGCGCTGGCCAGGGCCTCGTCGGCGGTGATCCGTCCCTCGCGGACGAGGTCGGCGACGGCCTTGTCCATGGTCTGCATGCCGTCGCGGAGGCCCATCTCGACCATCCCCTGGATCAGGTGGGTATCGCTGTCGCGGATGGCGCGGCGGATGGGCTGGGTGGGCACCAGCACCTCCACGGCGGCGACCTGCCCGTCGGTCAGGGCGTCGTGGAACAGCATCTGGCAGCAGACGCCCTGGAGGGCGGCGGAAAGCTGGATGCGGACCTGGCTCTGCTGGGCCGCGGGGAACACGTCGATGATCCGGTCGATCGTCTGGACCGCGGAGTTGGTGTGCAGGGTCGCCAGCACCAGGTGTCCCGCCTCGGCCGCGGTCAGGGCGGTGGCGATGGTCTCCAGGTCGCGCATCTCGCCGATCAGGACCACGTCCGGCCTCTGGCGGACCACGTGACGGAGGGCGGAGGCGAACGAGGGCGAGTCGACGCCGATCTCGCGCTGCTCGACCACGCTCTTGGCGTGCCGGAAGGTGTACTCGATGGGATCTTCCAGCGTGATGATGTGGTAGGCGTAGGTATGGTTCATGTGGTTGATCATCGCGGCCAGGGTGGTGCTCTTGCCGGTGGCGGCGCCGCCGGTGACCAGCACCATCCCGCGCGGCAGGCGGGCGAAGTCCAGCACCCGCGCCGGCAGGCGGAGCTGGTCGAACGCCGGGATCTCGTGCGGGATGAACCGCGTCGCCACGGACAGCGAGCCGCGCTGGCGGTGCACGTTCAGACGGAACCGGCCCACGCCGGCCCGGCCGATGGAGACGTCCAGGTCGCCCATCTCCTTCAGCCTGCCGGCCTGCTCGGCGGTGAGCAGGGGGATGAACATCTCCGCGATCGACTCGGGGGTGAGCGGCTCGGTCTCCAGGAAGCGCATCCGCCCCGCCACCCAGATCGCCGCCGGCGCGCCGGGGGCGAAGATAATATCGCTGGCACCGGTGCGCTCGACGATCTCACTCATGAAGTCCAGTCCGCTGGGCATGGCTCAAACTCCTGTGTCATCCTCCGGTACTGACCCGGAAGACCTCCTCGACGGTGGTGATGCCGGCCTTGACCTTCGCCATCCCGTCGACCCGGAGGCTGATCATCCCGCTGCCGGCGGCCAGCTCCCGCAGTTCATTGATGCTCGGGGCGGTGGTGATCCGGTCCCGCAGGCCGTCGTCGGGGATCAGCAGCTCGTAGACCCCGATCCGCCCGGCGTAGCCGCTCTTGCGGCACTTGACGCAGCCGGCGCCGCGATAGAACGTCTCCACCTCTCCGGCCAGGCGTTCGACCGACCGGCGAATGTTAATCGGCGGGTCGTACGGCTCCTTGCAACTGGTGCAGATCTTCCGCACGAGGCGCTGCGCCAGCACCGCCTGGACGGACGCGGCCACCAGGTACGGCTCGACGCCGATGTTCAGCAGCCGGGTGATCGCCCCGGGGGCGTCGTTGGTGTGCAGGGTCGAGAACACCAGGTGGCCCGTCAGGGCGGCCTGGACCGCGATGCGGGCGGTCTCGGCGTCGCGGATCTCGCCGATCATGATCACGTCCGGGTCCTGCCGCAGCAGCGACCGCAGCGCGGCGCTGAAGGTGAAGCCGATCCGCTCGTTGGCCTGGAACTGGTTGACCCAGGTCAGGTTGAACTCGATCGGGTCCTCGATCGTGCAGATGTTCACCTCGTCGCTGTTGAGCTCCTTCAGCACGCTGTACAGCGTGGTGCTCTTGCCGCTGCCGGTGGGCCCGGTGACCAGGATGATCCCGTTGGGGCTTTCGATCACCTTCCGCCAGGCCTTCAGCGTCTCGTAGCTGAAGCCCAGCTTCTCGGTGTTCACCAGGATCGACCGGTTGTCGATCACGCGGATGACGACTTTCTCGCCCGACTTGCCGTTGAGGGTGGAGACCCGCAGGTCCACCGGCCGGCCGTCCATCAGCACGTGGATGCCCCCGTCCTGCGGGAGCCGGCGCTCGGAGATGTCCAGGGAGGACATGATCTTGATCCGGCTGACCAGGGCGGGGTGGATCTTGGTCGGCACGTGCATCTTCTCGAACAGGCGCCCGTCCACGCGGAACCGCACCCGGACGTTGCCCTCGTCGGGCTCGATGTGGATGTCGGAGGCGCCTTCCCGGACGGCGTTGTAGATCAGGTAGTTGACCATCCGGATCACGGGGGAGTTGTCGGCGGCCGCTTCCAGGTCGACGATGTCGTCGACCCTCTCTTCCACCAGCGCCAGCTCGCCGGCGTCCATCTCCTCGACGATGTCGTCGATGACGAAGACGTTGGCGCTGGGCAGGTGGGTCTCCAGGGTGTTGTGCAGGTCGCGGGCGGTGGCGCAGACGACCTGCACCTGGCAGTCGGTCATCCGGGCGACCTCTTCCAGCAGAAAGACGTTCGCCGGCTCGGAGACCGCCAGGGTCAGGACGTTGCGCACCTTGAACAACGGCAGGATGCAGTGCTTCTTGAGGAACTCCCGGGGCAGCACGTCCACCACCTTCGGGTCGGCGATCTTCGGCCCCACCCGGGCGAAGGGAATGCCGTAGCCGCGGGCCAGGCATTCCATGATCTGCTCCTCGGTGCACATGCCGTGCGCCAGCAGCACCTCCCCCAGCAGCATCCGGTTGCCCTCGCTGCGCTGGATGTCCAGCGCCCGGCTGAGCTGCTCCTCCGTCACCGCCCCGGTCTTGACCAGCAACTGGCCCAACTGGAGCTTCTGGTCGCTTTCGATGGTGATCATGGCCCGGGTCCCTCCCTACATCGCCTTGACGGCCTGGTTGATGTCGTCGAACCGATCGAACGCGCTGTCCAGGCGGGTGATCTCCATGATCTTGCTGACGTTCTCGTCCAGCCTGGCGAGCTTGACCTGCCCCAGGCGCTCGCTGAGCTTCTCCTGGAGCTCCATCAGGTACTCCAGGCCGGCCGAGTCGACGAACGGCACCTGCTCGAAGTTCAGCACCAGGTCGCGGACCTGGTCCTCGGTCAACTGGTGCTCGACCGCGTTGCGGAACGCGTCGAGCGAATCGGCGGTCAGCTCTCCCTTGCAGTTGAGCACGATGGACTGACCGTAGGTTTCCACCGTCACGTTCATCTCTTGACTCCTTCGGCCAGCTCCGCGTCGGCGGCGGACGCCTTGCGGAGCTCCTCCAGGAACGCCTCCAGGTCGCGCGTCAGCAGCAGCTCGACCAGCCTCGCGTCGAACTGCGTGCCGCTGCAGCGGCGGATCTCGGCCAGCACGGCCTCCAGCGGCATGGCCTGCCGGTACGTCCGGCTGGAGGTCATCGCGTCGAAGCCGTCCGCCAGGCCGACGATCAGGGCCTCGATGGGGACGTCCGCCCCGCTGCGGCGCTCGGGGTAGCCCCGCCCGTCCGGGCGTTCGTGGTGATACAGGATCGCGGGGACCATGTCCGCCATCTGGCGGATGCCGCCCAGGATGCCCGCCCCGACGCCCGGGTGCTGCTTGACCGTCCCGTATTCCTCGTCCGTCAGCCGACCCTTCTTGCACAGGACCGACTCGGGCATGCCGATCTTGCCGATGTCGTGCATCAGCCCCGCCAGGTACACCCGCCCGGCCCGGTGGGCGTCGAACCCGCTCAGCTCGGCCAGCTTCCGCGAGACCAGCGCCACCCGGCGCGAGTGCCCGCAGGTGTAGGGGTCCTTGGCGTCGATGCTGGCGGTCAGGGCGTGCAGCACGCCCATCAGCAGGTCCTGGAGATCCTCGTACAGGTGGTAGTTCTCCAGGAACACCGCCGCCTGCGAGCTGATCGAGCTGATCAGCTTCAGGTCGATCGTGTCGAACTCCCCGGTGAGCTTGTTGACTCCCACCAGCACGCCCTTGAAGTTGTCCACGCTCATCAGCGGGACCGCGATCAGGGTGCGGATCTGGGCGACCTTCTCGCCCAGATGGGCGGCGCTGGTGGCGAATTGGTTATCCACCATCGCCCGCCGGCTGGCGGCCAGGCGGGGCGAGAGGTACCGCCGGAACACCTGCGCGAGCTGGTCGGCCGTCAGCGGCCAGTCGCCCGCACAGACGACCTGGTCGGCCGAGTCGCTGTGCTCGCGCCGGCTCAGCAGCACCGCCGAGGCCTGCAGGTGCATCACCTCCAGCAGCTCCTGGCAGATGTTGTCGAAGAAGTCCCGGCAGCTCTGGGTGACCTTCATCGACCCGCTGATGCGGTAGAGCATGGAGAGCTCTTCGTAGGTGTTGGCGAGGTTCATGGACAGGGTGGCCAACTCCTTCTCGGCCACGGCGCTGCCCTGCTCGTCCTCGATGATCCACTCCAGCACGGACCGCAGGCCGTCCCGCTCGCTGAGGTCGTGGGCGGCCGATTGCCGCGCCAGGGCGGCCACCAGCTCCCGGTCGATCCGCGCCTGGCTGCACGCCCGGGCGAACTCCTCCGAATCGGCCGTGCCGCGCGTCGGGAAGCACGCCACCGTCGCCGCGATCAGCCGGCGCCGCTGGTGAATCGGCGCCGCCATCATGCAGCATCCGCACGGCGAGGCGGCGACCACCGAGGCGTCCTCCACGCACGCCTGCTGCGCCAGCCGGGCCATCGTCTCGTGGCAGAAACGCCGCTCGGCGTTGAGCAGCTCGCACAGCTCGCCGCAGTGCGCAAGGCCCGCCAGGAGCGCCCCGGCCGGGTCCCAGAACGACACGCTCATCCGCAGCGTCGCAAGACGCCCCCCGATCCGGCGAAGCCATCGCTCCACCGGGAGGGACCCACGAATTGTCTCCACGCCCGTTCCCGTCATTACTTCGTCTCGATCGCCTCCCTGGCCTCGCCCGCCTGCCCGATCAGCTCCTGGACCTTCTGGAGCACCTCCCGCGGACTGAAGGGCTTGCTCAGCACGTCCGAGATCCCGGCCGCGGCCATTTCGTCCGGCTCGATGTCGAATCCGCGTGCCGTCAGCATCAGCACCGGGATCTGCTCGGCGCTATGGGTCTGGCGGAGCCGGCGGCACATCTCCAGGCCCGTCAGGTAGGGCATCTGGAAATCGGTGATCACCAACTCGGGCGAGTCGCTCTGGGCGAGCTCCAGCGCCTCCTCTCCATCCTCCGCGGTCGCCACCTCGTACCCCGCGTTGGAGAGCTTCATAGACACGATGTGGCGAATGTGCGCCTCGTCGTCGGCCACCAGTATCTTCTTGCCCACGGTCGATCTCCTCTCTCTGGCTAGTCGATGATCGGCAACTCCAGCCGGAACACGCTGCCTTTGCCCTCTTCGCTGACAACGGACAGCTTGCCGTCGTGCAGCGTTTCGACCAGGTGCTTGACCAGCGTCAGCCCCAGGCCGGTGCCTTTGGCCATCTTGGTGTGCCCCTGGATCCGATAGAACTTGTCGAAGATGTGGGGCAGGTCCTGGGGACCGATGCCCACCCCGGTGTCCGCGACCTCGCAGACGGCGACGCCCCTGGGCTCGTCCACGCCGGTCGAGACGATCACCTTGCCCCCGTCGGGGGTGTACTTGATGGCGTTGCCGACCAGGTTCAGCACCGCCTGGTAGATCTTGTCCCGGTCCGCCTCCACGTGGTGGAAGACCGGCTCGAGTCGGTCCTCCAGCGCGATGGACTTGCTCCTCGCCTGCGGGACGACCACGTCCAGCACCTGCCGGGCGACCTCCGTCAGGCTCAGCGGCTCGCGGACCACCCGGATCACGCCCGACTCGATCCGCGAGATATCCAGGATGTTGTTGATCAGCCGGCTGAGGCGCTCGGCCTCCCCGGCGATGATCTCATAGAACTCCCGCTTGGTCTTTTCGTCCTCCGCCTCGCCGTCGATCAGCATCTCCACGTACGCCTTGATCGACGCCAGCGGCGTCCGCAATTCGTGCGAGACGCCCGAGACGAAGTCCGTCTTCATCTGGCCGATCTCCTTCTCCCGCGTCACGTCGTGCAGGACCACGACCACGCCGGAGACCTCCCCCTGCGGCGCCATCACGCACGAGAGAGTGACGTTGAAGGTGCAGGGCCGGCCCTTCTGGTCGATGGAGTGCTCCACGACCTTGCGGGTGAAGCTCCTGCCGCCGCTGCGGGTCTCCCGGATCAGCCGCACCAGCGTGCCGTCGTGGATGATCCGGTCGATGTTCTTCCGCAGGGACGGCGCCAGCTTGAACCCCAGCAGCTTCTCCGCGGTGTCGTTGGCCAGGATCAGTTCGTCGAACCGGTTGGTCACAATCACCGCGTCGGAAATGGAGAAGATGATCGCCTCGGTGTGCTTCTTCTCCGCGTCGGCGATGTGGCTTTGAATCTGGAGTTCCCGGTTCTCGCCGCGGAGGTGGTCGATCTCCTCGCGGACGACGGTCAGCAGGCGATTGAGGGGCTCGGTGATCTGGTCGAGCTCCCTGCCCCCCTCGGCCATGACCAGACCGATCTGGTGCTCGCGCGCCATCTGGTCCAGTTGCTCGGAGACGGCCCGGACGGCGCTGTTGACCTTCCGCCACAGCACCGTCAGCAACAGGGTCGTCAGCGCCGCCACCATCGCCAGAAACAGGTAGTTCAGCCCGCGCATGCTCGAGTCGTGGCGGCGCATGGCGGTCATCGTGGCGTAGTAGGCGGCGCTGGCGCCCAGCGAGACCAAGGCGACGCTGGCCAGGCCGAGCCGCTTGGTCGTCGATGTTCTCAAAGCCAGGGGCTTCATTCGGGAATCACCCTCTCTACTGCCCCCGTTCGTCCTTCAGGGCCACCGAGGCCATCAGTTGCTTGGCCAGGGGATGATCGGGATCCGCCCGCAGGGCCCGGGTATAGAAGCGGACGGCCTCGTCGTGGCGCCCCTGGGCGGCCCGGCACCGGCCCATCATGCACAGGACCGTCGGGTCGTCTCCGCGCTGCTCCGCCACCCGCTCCATCAACTTGGCCGCGGCCGCGGGGTCTCCGCGCGCCAGGGCGGCGCACGCCAGCACGACCGTCGCCTCGACGGCGTCGCCGCCGAGGCTCATCGCCTGCCGGGCGGCGCGGGCCGCCTCGGCAGGATCGTCACAGGCCAGCGACGCCTTGGCCAGGGTCATCCAGATCTGGGCATCGGTCGGGTCCACCCGCACCGCCTCACGGTACGCGCGGCGCGCCTCCTCGGGGCGATTGCCGGCCATGTGGCAATCGCCGATCATCAGGTGCACCCAGGAGCTGGGCGCGCCGCCGACCTTGTCGGCGGCGATCGCCTGCAAGTCCACCAGGGCGGCGGCGTAGTGCCCGCCGAAGAAGTTCGCCTTGGCCAGACCTTCTCGAGCCCCGAAATGCCCGGGCTCCAGGTCCAGGCACCTGCGGTAGTAGTCCGCCGACTTGCCCGGGTCGCCCACCAGCATCGCCAACTCGCCCGCCAGCGCCAGCATCGACAGCTCGTCCTCGCTGCGCTCCAGGCGAGCCTCCAGCAACTCCAAAGCCAACTGGCACTTGCCGGAAGAAACCAGCACCTCCGCCGACGCGATCACGGACGCGTCGTTCGACGGGGCCAGCGCGCCAGCCTTCTGGTACGCCTCCAACGCCTCGTCGAACTTGCCCCGCTTCTCCAGGGACACGCCGATCAGGTAGGGGATGTCCGGGTGCCGCGGGGCCAGCGCCTCCGCCTTGTGGAACTGCTCCTCGGCGGCGGCGTACCGGCCCTTCTCCAACTGCACCCTGCCCATCAGCACCAGCGCGGGCATGCACTTCTCGTCCAGCGACAACGCCTCCGCCGCTCGGTCGCCGGCCTTGGTCAGGTCACCCGACTTGAGGTGCTGCTCGCCGACCCCGCAGATCACGGCCGCGCGGGTCGTGCTCCAGCGTTGATGGGCCTGCTCTTTCTGCGTGTTCTCCAGGCCGCAGCCGGCCAGCAACAGTGCCGTCAGCGCCAGGATCGTCACGTGGGTCACGTTCCTGCTCATCACCAGCTCCTTCTGATTCTTCTCAACTTCCGTAGTTGCCCCAGATTCACACCTGGGGGAAAAGACACCGCTAGGCTCCCGCCTCCGCCGCCGCCGGCTCGGGCGCCGGCTCGGGGGGCGTTGCGTCCTCGGCCGGGGCCGGGACGGGTGGCGCCGGGACCATCGATGGGACCAGCACGGGGGCCGGGGCCGGGAACGCATTGACGGACCGCTGCGGCAGGGGCGTCTCGATCAGCCCGCCGATGCCCATGGCCTGCTTGACCCGTTCGTCCAGCTCGGCGCCGTCGCGGGGCTTGTCCGGGGGCACGGTCGTGTCCATGGGCACCCCGAGCTGCCGGGTGATCATCCGCTGGATCACGTACTCGATGCTGGAGTAGCGGCTCTCGTCGGCCCAGATGGCGCGCTTGGTGAGGCGTTCCTTCAGTTGCAGCGCCGCGTCCATCCGCGGGGACATCGAAAGGGCCATGTTCACGTCCCACAGGGCGCTGTTGTGGTCGCCGGCTTCCAGGTGCTGGCGGGCCCAGCGCATGTGGAGCTGGGCGAGGCGGTTGTTGCCGAACCACATCAGTCCCTTGCGCATGCCGTACCGGAACCGGCGGACGTCGTCCTTGAGCTGCTCGGATGCGGCCTCGTCCACGGGGGACTTGATGATGTGCGGGGTCACCAGGATGATGACCTCCTCGCGTTCGGTCGTGTCGCTCTTGCGCCGGAACAGCGGGCCGATGATGGGGATGTTGCCCAGCCCGGGGACCTGGCTGCGCCCGTTGCTGGTCCGCTCGCGGAACAGCCCGCCGATGACGATGGTGTGCCCGTCCTTGACCATGACGTTGGAGGTGCACTCGGTGGTGTGCTCGTAGGGCAGCGCCTCGGCCGTCAGGCCGCCGGTGGAATCCTCCGGGTGCAGCTCGAGCCGGACGTACCCGTCGGCGCCGATATACGGGCGGACGATCAACTGGGTGCCGGTCTCGAGGAACTCCACGTCCTGCGTGGCGCTGGTCTCGGTGATGGTGGTGGTGACGTACCCGTCGCGCTTGCCGACCATGACCTCGCCGCGCTGCTTGTTGACCACCAGGATCTTCGGGTTGGCCAGCACGGCCACGTCGGTGACGGTCTCCAGCGCCCGGATGAAGAAGGCGATGTTGTTGGAGATGAACCCGATCGACATCCCGCCGTTGGGGATGGCGGCGGTGAAATCGGTGCGGAAGGCGGAGGTGGTGTTGTCGAGCTGCTCCGACAGCAGGGCGCCGGTCGTCAGGTTCGTCCCGCCGGTGCTGGCGGAGGCGGCGCCGCGGAAGTCAATCCCCGCCAGCGCGTTGAAGTCGATGCCCAGGGCGTTGTCCTCGGTCAGCGTCGCCCGCAGGACCGTCGCCTCGATCAGCACCTGAAGGGGGCGGACGTCCAGTTCCTTGAGGATCTGGGTCATCCGATCAATGTTCTCCTGGTAGTCCCGCGCCACCAGGATCCCCTCGGAGGCGGAGGAATTGCCGCCCGTGTCCGTCGACGACGACATCACGCCTGTCACCGCGGCCGGGCTGACCGCGATCAGGCCCTCGTTGCTCTTGGCCGGCTCGATGAGGGTCTTGGCGTCGGTGGCGGTCAGGTAGCTCAGGCGGAATACCTTCACCACCGTCTCGCGCTTGGCGGCCTGCCATTCGGCGTACTCTTTCTCGGTCATGACGTAGATGAACTCGCCCTTTCGGACGTAGCGGAACCCCGCCGATTCGAGCACGGCCTCGAGGCACTGGATGGGGGTGACGTTGTAGAGGTTGACCGTGACCTGACCGGTGACGTCCTTGGTGGCGATGATGTTGGCCTTGCCCTGGGTGCTGAGCAGTTGCAGGACGCGGCGCAGATCGGCGCCTTGGACGTTCAGATCGATCGTGCCTTTTTCCAGGACCTTGATCCCGCCGGTAGCGTCCTCCGGCGTGTCGGCGGCCTGCTCCTGGGCGGCGGTCACGCCGCTGCCGGTTAGGATGATCGTGGCCATCAGGCACACAATCCCCCCCGTTCTGGGCGACCATGCGTTTGCGGACATCGTTACCACTCCTTACTAGGTCGGCCCGCCTTCCAAGGACGGACCCGCTTCCGAAGCCTGCTGCCACAACTCTTAGCGGCGCCTCCGTCGGCGCCCGAGCCGGGCCAAACGCCCCGCCGCTTCGCTACGGTGCTCTCATGTACAGCTCGACGGTCACTTCCTCCTTCATCAGGGCGCATTTCCGGCTGGAAATGCTGACGAGGTGGAAACCGTTGATTACGTCTCCCGGACGCAGCACCCTGCCGTTGATCACGGCCATTGGCGCCGAGCCCATCATGGTGCTGGTCAGGCTCAGGCTGCCCGCCTCCGCCCGGATGCCGCTGGCGTGGGCCTGCCGGGCCTGCTGGCCTCGGTCCCTCTCGGCCGCCAGGTCCTGGACCTCGCCGAACCACCCGGGGCCGGCAGGGGCCGCGGGCACCGTCACCCGGCTGGCGCCGCCGGCGGGGGGGAAGTACTCCAGGCGAGGCTTGAACAAGTCGCGGGCGATCCGCCGGTCCATGCTGGCCAGGTACTCCTCGCGTCGCGCCCTGTCGGCGCGGGGGTCGCGCCGCAGCCAGGGGCTTGCGCCGGCCGCGCCGGCATCGGACGCCGAGGCGGCCGGTTGCGCGACGGCCTTGGCCCGCTTGGGCGTGTTCTTGAGCACCACCCGGGCGGTCACGAACAGCCCCACCAGCGCCAGCAGGCCCAGGATCGCGGTTCTCTTCTTGTCCCGCTGGACTTCCTGCACCAGCCGTTGCGTCCAGTCCAACGATTTGGTTCTTGAGACGGCCATGTAGCGACCTCGGTTACTGCTCCGTGAAGTAGATGTTCATGCCCAGCACAATGGCCAGGTCGTTGCTTTCCTGCTGGGGATGGATCGACAGCTGCTCGATCCGCGTCAAGCGGGTCATTCCGTCCACCCGCCGGAGGAACCCCGCCAGGGACAGGAAATCGCCCTCGAACTTCATCGTGATCGGCAGCACGTTGTACAGCGAGCCGCGCGAGGGGTCCCCGGGGGCGATCATGGGACGGGAGAGCTTCTCCTCGGCCAGGTTGGCGGAGATTTCCCGGAGGAACCCGGCCAGTTCCTGGCTTTCGGGAAGCCGGCGGTTCCAGTCGTTGTTGTAGCGGTGCTTCATCGCCTGGATTTCGCGCATCATGGGCGCGACGCGGGCGGCCTTGGCGGCGTCGGCTTCGTGCTGGCGTTTCCGGGCGGCGATCTTGCCCTGCAGGTCCTCCAGGCAGGAGCTCTGCCAGCGGTGGACGACGGCGACGTAGGTGACCAGGATGACCGTCAGGATGCCCAGCACGATCCAGTTGTCGCGTGAAAACCGCATGATTTCCGGTCTCCTGCCGGGTCACCGGGCCAGGTAGCAACTGGCCTGGAACTCCCGCGCCATCCTCCCGTCGACGACGGCGGTCTTGGCGTAGCCCATCTTGACATCCTCGAACACGCAACTGCCGGAGAGCTGGCCGATGAAGTTGGCCACGTCGACGTCCGTGGGCGCCAGCCCGGTGATCACCAGGCGGGCGCGGCGGACGGTCCGCGTTGGCCCCGACGGCGCCGCTCCCGACGCCCGGGCCGAGCCGGTCGCCCCGCCGCCGTCGGCGGACTTGACCTGGACGTCCATGCTCTTGAGGTCCAGGCTCACCATGGCCATGTTCGGCGGCATGATCCGGCACAGTTCCGCCAGCACGGCGGTGCAGTCGGTGCGGCTTCCCAGCTCCGACTCGATCCGCTGCTTGATCAGCAACTCGGCCAGTTCGCGCTCCAGGGGGGGGATCATCTCGATCTGCCGGCTCAGGTCCTTGGAGCGCTCGCGGAGCCTGCCCATCTCCCCACGGGCGCGGGCGACGCGGACGCTGTTGAAGTAGGTCAACAGCCCCATCGCCGCCACGCAGACGCCCAGCAGGTACCCTTGGCGGGCCAGCCGGCGCCGGCGGGCGCGCTGCTGGAGGATCCGTTCAGGCAGAAACTCGACTTCTCTCATGGTCTGCCTTCCTCGATTCGGGAATGGGCACGATGCCCCGCAGGGCAAGGCCCGCGGCGGTCGACCACTCCGTCAACATGCCCCGCCGGTCCCCGCCCAGTTCCGCGGCGCCCAGGTCCATCCCGCGCAGCGGCTCGCCGACGACGCACTCGCTGTCCAGGTTGTTGCCCAGCAGCTTCACCAGGGCCGAATCGTACGCCTCCCCACCGGTCAGCAGGATCCGCGCGGGCCGCAGGCCCCGGAAGGTGACCGAGCAGTACCTCAGGCACAGGCCGATCTCGCGCGCCAGGGCCTCGACGGGGCTGCGAACGGCGTCCACGACGGACCATTGGAGCTGGTCGGCCACCCCGCCGGCGGCGGCGTCCGGGGCGCCGGCCTCGAAGGCCCGGCTGCGCAGGTGCCGCGCCTCCTCGTAGTCCAGGCTCAACTCCTTGGCCACGCACTGATTGAACCGGTCGCCGGCCACGTCAATGGTCTTGATCAGCACCACCGTCGCGCCCCGCGCGACCACCACCTTGGTCACCGACAGCCCGATGTCCACCACCACCGTCACCACCGATTCGTCCTGGGCACGCCGCAGGAACCGCTGGTAGGTCCGGAACAGGGCGTTGGGCTCGGAGTCGACATGGATGGGCACCACCCGCATCTGCTGAAGCATCTCCAGATGCTCGGCGATCACCTCCTCGGCCGCCGCCACCAGGATGATCTCGTTGCGGCTCTCGGTGCCCTGGCGGACTTCCCCGGCGTTGATGTAGTGGATCCGGTCCGGCGCTACCTCAAAGCCGAAACGCTCCTGGCATTCCCAAGCCACCGCCCCCGCCAACTCCTCCTCCGGCATGTGGGGAAGGCGGATGTTCTTGATCGACAGCCGGTCTGCGGGAATGCAACTGACGACCTGACGGCCGTGGAAACCGCCCTTGGCCAGCAACTCCCTGACGCCCTGCGCCGCCAGGTGCGCCTTCTGGGCCCGTTCCGAGCCGGTCAGGGCGCTGGGGGGAAAGTGCCATCGGGCGGCCGCGGCCACGCTGAGCCGGTCCCCGGTCCGCTCCAGTTGCAGCATGCGGACCCCTTCGGTCCCGACGTCCAGCCCGATCGGGCCGTAACGATTCCTGGAAAACCAACTCCACATAGCCTGCCTCTTCCTCAGGGCACCTTGACGACACTGACTCGTCCGGTCACCGGGGCCACCGTCACGCGGTAGGTGTGCGCCCCTGCCGCCAGATCCACCGAGCCGCCCTGGTCGGGCGCCCCGAGGGCCGAGAAGTTCACCTCGCCCGCCCCACCGAAGACGGCGGAGCCGATCGCGATGCCCTTGAAGGTGTCCTCGATGTCAAAGTCCACCACGTAGTCCTTCTTGGTAATCGGATGAATCAGGGGCCCGCTTTGGTTAGCAACGGTGTAGGAATTCGTGGAACTGTCAAACGTTACCTTGATCTGGGTCTGGGTGACGATGGCCTGGTTCTGGGCATACTCCAGGTCCGCCATCAGCCGCCGTGCGGCCGCCTGGCAGCTCATCTGGCCGGTGCCGACGGCGTAGGGAACCACCACGGCGGCGGCGATGGCCAGGATGATCACCACCACGATCAGCTCCACCAGCGTGAAGCCCTCTCCGGCCCGGCTACTTCGGCGCGGGGGTCTTGGGTTTGGGGGATTCATTCTTCACCTCCGTCTTGTCCATCACGACCTTCAGCTTGCCGCTCTTGAGCAAGGTCAGGATTTCCGAGAGGTTCCGGTTCGTCTCGTTGAGCTCGCGGATGATGGCCTGCCTCTGGACGTTGGGGTTTCCCACACCCCCGGGGCTGTCGGCGTCCGGGGCCGCGGCCGAGGCGCGGGCCGTGACGGGTGCTTCCGACCACAACCCGATCGCCACCACCGCCAGCAACACGGCGATGGCCGTCAGGCAGCAGCGGGTGTACGTGTCCACAACAATAGACGATCGCTCTCTGGCCCCGTTCATTGCATGCTCCTTACTAGCCAATGCTCGTGTACATACTCCCGGGGCCCGCAACCTTGCGGCCCGGTGGATCAGTCATTCCAGTCCAAGACGGTCACCGTCGGCGTGGTGCTGCGCGTGGCCGCCGACAAGTCCCGCAGTCGAGACCATCGGCTGGAATAGTTCAGAACGTGATTCCCAGACAGGGACGTGCTGTAGCCGGCCTGCCCCGCCGCCAGGGCGCCGTTGATGGTGGTGCTGGATTGGGAGGTGTCGCTGGAGGCCGGGACGATGCCCTCCTCGGCACAGACCACTCCGTTGATGGTGACGTTCCGGGCGTCGCCGGTCACTTGGACGCTGCCGGTGGCGATGATCGCGGGGAATCCCTCCACGGCGGTCAGGGAGATGTTGGCTCCGTCCAGGCGCACGTTTCCCTCGATGACGATCGTCCCGACGAAGTTGAGATTGTCGTGCAGGGTGACCGTGTCGCCGTGGCGGGGCCTGATGAGCAACACCCCCCCGGCATTGGAGGCGGTGACCGCCCCGCCGCCGGCGAGGGGGTCGTCCTGGGTCAGGTGGTCCTGGCGGACCTCGGTCGCCTGATGCCGCTGCCCGTCCACCCAGTAGGTCTGGTAATTGCTGACGATCAGGGCGGGCACGTCCACCGCCCCGGCCGCACCGTCGGTGAAGCCGGTGATCCGCCCATACGGGTCCCACAACCCGCCGGTGGCGGTGGCGTTGCCGGTGATCCGGGCGGTGTTCAGCAGGAAGCCATTGACGTGGAAGTCGCCGGTGATGCTCAGGCCCCATGGCAGCCACACCAGCCCGCCGCCGCCGACCACCGCGGCGTGGTTGATCTCGATCTCCGGTCCGGAGCTGCGATAGACGGTCATGGAGCTGGTCCGCTTGATCTGCCCCACGGCCGCCACGGCCGTCAGGACGTACCGGCCGGGGACGGAGGCGGCGGCGGCACAGGAGATCACGTAGCTGTCCGACGAACCGTCGGCGTAGAACGGCCCCAGGGCGCCCCCCGGGGCGTTGATCAACTGGTCCGGCTGGTACCGCAGCACGTACTCGGCGTGCTCCAGGCCCGATTCGGCCAGGTAGCGGGCCCGCGCGAGCAACTGGTAGTTCTGCGACATGCGGACCTTCAGCGAGGCGACCGAGAGGTAGGACAGGCCTAGCACCATCCCGGTGGCGACCAGGATCATCACCATCAGCAGTGCGAACCCGGGTCTTGCGGTCGCGTTCTTCACAGTTGCCTCCTCCAAGCCATCACCTCCCCCTGTCCGGCGCCCGTTTCCTTCGTCACCCCCCCTAGTTGCTCCCATCCGTGTAGGAGCTGACGTTCGCCGTCTCGTCGTCCCGCAGCCGGGCGGAGCTGACCAGGCTCACCTGCCGGCCCCCCTCCGTGCCGACCGTGATCCGCAGACCCACCAGGCGGGACAGCGGCGGGGCCGCGTCGGTAACCACCTCGAACCGCGCCACGTTGATCGCCAGGGGCGAGACCGCCACGTACCCAACGTAGATCCCCCGGTCCAGCTCGCTTGAAACGTCGCTGATCGTGTCCACCGCCGAGAGCGTCCGCGAGACGTTCAGCATCTCCAGCATCGTCGGGGACAGGGTCTTCGGGAAGGACAGCTTCGACAGCCGGACCTCCCGGGAATCCCCGTCGTGGCTGATCATGGCCAGCTCGTCCACGTTGATCTTGCCGTCGGCGTTGGCGTCGCCCAGCCAGAGCACCAGGCCGTTGGTCTCGACCGCGGTGACCAGCTTGGCCTTGCGGACGTGCGATTCGATCGCCAGCAGGCCGCCGCGGCCTGACTGGACGGATTCGCTGAGCTGGTCGGTGTGGCTCTGGGCGTGGCTCAGCGCGACGGCGACGGAGCCGACCGTCAGGCCGATGACGCTGGTGATGCTCAGCGCGAGCATCAGCTCCATCAGGGTGAACGCCGCGGTGGATTCGGATCGTCTGCTCATGCGCATGGCCTCCCGCTCACGGGCCGTTGGCGTAGACAAGCCTGCACAGCGAGGTCAACGCCTGGCCGTGGTAACAAACCTCCACCGTCACGCGCCGGAAGGTCGCCGCCTGGCGGGTGTCCTGCCCGGAGACGTACACGTCTTCGACTGTCACGTGCCGGGACAGGTTGACCGCGGTGGGGTCGGCGGCCAACGTGCCGTCGAAGCTGGCGATGGTCCCCGCGGGCTCCTCGTACCCGTCGTAGTCGTTCAGGTCGTCCCAGTCCCCCCGGCCGGTCTCATGCTTTTCGCCGCCGCCCGGGTCGGAGAAGGGCTTGGCGAGGATCTCTTCCATGAGGTCCTGTGCGAGGCTGACGGCGACGGAGACGCGGGCGTCGTGCTCGGCGCATCGCGCCCCGGCCGTGAAGGGCATGAGAACCGCCCCGACCGTCATCGACAGAACGACGGCGGCCAGGAGCGTTTCCATCAACGTGATGCCGCGGCGGAATGGAGGGGTCGGGGTAGGCATCTCAGTAGCCAAAGTAGCTCCTGGCCTCGGAGTCGCTGCCGATGCAGTCGGCGCGGAATGTCATGGTGGAGGGTTGGTAGATCCAGCCGTCGCTGTCGTCGGCCTGGTTGGGGAAGTTCTGGCCGTCCCCGACGATCTGCACGCTGGTCTTGCCGTTGACGGGGTCGACCGGGATCTCCTGGAGGTACGGCCCGTACGGGTAACCGGCGGTGTTCGGGTCGGCGGTCTGGCGGTTCTCCTTGGACGAGCGCGTCATCTGATCGATGAACAGGGGCTCGGTGGGCGGCCCGGCGGCCCCGACGGGATAGCCCGGGACAATGTCCCGGTGTTGGGACTTGAACACCTGCAACTGCATCCGGAAGATCCGGAGATCGTCGGCCAGCATGCTCGCCCTGGCCACTGCCGAGGCGTTGGAGAACCTCGGCAGCACGATCGCGGCCAGGATACCGAGGATCACGACCACGATCAGGACTTCGACAAGCGTGAATGCCTTACGGCCCATGGCATCTGACCTTCAGTTCCGGGGAGCGATCACCACTACTTCGCTCCGAATCCGCTGGCGGGCACCCCGCGTGGGCCCGATCGCCCGCAAGCTCGAAGACCCCGCCGTCACCCGGCAGGGTCGGTGCGTGATCATCCCTTCCATCTCCGTCGTCGAATCCGTTGCCCGTTGCCCGGCGAGCGGACCCCAGGCGCGACGCCACGCCGCGCCTGGGGCCTCGCCGGATATCGCCGGCCAAATGCTACTTGGCCGCGTTGATCGTCGAGTCGTTGGCGGAGAACTTGCCGGTGCTCGTGTTGAAGTACCAGCCGGTGGCGTCGTTGCCGGGGGCCGGATCGACCGCCCCGAACGTCACGCCGTCCTGCTCGGTCGAGGCGAACGGGTTGGTCGGGAACTTCTGGAGGTAAGGCCCGAACAGGCCGTTGTCGTCCAGCTTGCCCGTATGATCGGTCTTCTTGGTCATGCGGTTGACGAAGTTGGTCGGGTCGGCGGCGGCGCTCTCATTGACCGAGGGAAGCCGTTCGAGGTGCTGGACCTTGTACAGCTCGACCTGGCTGCGGACCGTCTGAAGGTCCGAAACCAACTGCGACTTGCGGGCGTCGTTGGAAGCCTCCGTGAACTGCGGGATCACGATCGCCGCCAGGATGCCCAGGATGATCACCACAATCAGAATTTCGACCAGTGTGAAGCCTTTTGTTCGCTGCATGGGTTCTGCCTCCAAACTCAGGTGTGACTAGCCTTCTATCTCCGAGAATGCGACGTTGGCGAGATCAGGACCTCCGAACCGGCCTGGCCGGCCTTTGGTTCTTCGGCCCGTGCGGAATGCGGCTTTAGTTGCGTTCTGCAACGTGGGCTCATCGGGCACAGCCCGATCCCCTCTCACCTCCTTTCCCATCCGAGTTCCCACGTCATCCTCTCTCTTTGATGCCTGCGGCGGCGCGCCCGGAGGCGACCGCCCGGGGCCGTTGCCGGCCTGTTCGCCTATCGACACCGGCCCGGGTCGCCTTCACTAAAATGCAGGTCCGGGAAAGGCTGCGGGAAGGGGGCAAGGCGTGCTCGCCTCACCGGTTGGAGCAAGTCCGTGCGCATCCAGCCACAGTCTCTTCGCTCCAAGTCCGCCGCGCGGGATCCGCACCGCGAACGTCCCTTCGGCAGCCCAGCCGTTCCGCGGGTATCCGCCCCGGAACCTGCGGCTTTGCGCCCCGTCGTTGCCGACAGTTTGCCTTTTCGGGGACAAGCCCGAGGCCCGCCGGCATCCCGGCAAACCTCTGAACAACCTCAACGTAAGATATGATCCGCCCCTGAACCAACCCGGGGGGGCGAAAAAGCTCACCCGCCCGCGCCGGCGAGCCGCCGCGCCAGTTCCGCCCGATCCAGCGCCGGCCCCGCACGCCTGCCCGGCGCCGTCGCGCTGATCGGCCGGAAAACCCCCACACGCCCGAGAAGCTCCCTAAGGCCAACCACGTACACTTCCCCTGAGCCGCCGCCGGCCAATGGAAGCGGGCCCAACTCCTCCCCCGCTCCGGCGATCAGCAGGACTTCCGCCCGACTCCCGTCCAGCGCCACCACGGCCGTCCCCTCCCCGGCGGCGCGGTGGAACCCCTCCGCCACCGCCACCAGCTTCGGCAGGTCGTCCGCCCCGCCGATGGCGCGGACCAGCAGCAGCCCCCCGCGCCCGAGCCGGCGGCGGGCGTCGCGCATCGCCTGCACGCTGTAGAAGCCCCACGCGTCCGGGTGGTCGATGGGCAGCGC
>DASRZG010000292.1:0-17469 GCA_035686585.1 Phycisphaerae bacterium | reverse complement strand
GCGCCTTCCCATCACCCGACCGGCCGTCCTACCCTCCCTACCGGGCGGCGACGATCTTCACGCGGTTTTCGCCCTTGGCCAGGGGGATCTGCTTGAGGGTCAGCAGGCCCAGCTCATCGGCGGCGGCCTGGCCGGGGGCGGCGGTCTTGCCGTCCGGGCCGGTCACGGTGTAGGTGAAGGCGGCGCCCGGGGTCACCTTGAAGGCCTGGCAGCGGCGCGGGGTCAGGTCCACGGTGCAGGCGTCCTTGGGGGCGCCGGCCTGGAGGATGACGGTCATCTCCCATCGGTCGGGGCGGTCGACCACGTCGTCGGTCTTCCACCAGAGGTACCGGTTGACCTGCCCGGCACTGTCGCCGTCAAAGGGGTCCTCCTGGACGTGCTTGCCGGCAGCGACGGCCTTGGCCAGTTGGTCGGCGTCCAGCTTGGCGGCTGTGCCGAAGTCGTCGTCCAGCGAGCAGCGGGTGAAGGCCGGCAGCGTCTGATCCGTGCGGATGTCCAGGTTGAAGTTCTGCTCGATGATCGTCCGCGTGCCGTGCCCACCCATGGCCCAGTTGACCATGTGAGGCCGGCGGGTCTCCTGGAGGGCCTTGAAGAACAGCACCGCCTGCGGCCAGCCGATGGCGCCGTCGTTCTTGCCGTTGGAGGCCATGATGAAGGCGGTCTCCTTCCGGGGGTATTGGCGGAGCCACCAGTCGTCGTTGTACCAGTCCCACGGGCTTCTCTTGCCGTCGGGGGTGGTGATGGCGTCGTTCCGCGGCCCGTAGGAGCCTTCGTAGGAGGACTTGAACTGCGGGCTCATCGCCGGCACGTGCACGCCGACGTGCCCGAGGCTCCAGGCGATCCGGTCGCCGAAGCGGATGCCGATCATCGGCGAGCCGGCCCCGCCCATGCTCCCGCCGCTGGTGAACACCCGCGTCAGGTCCAGCTTCGGCCAGGCGGCGCGGACGGCCTCGGGGGCCTTGGCGTGCTGCGTGGCCGCCCAGTCCAGGAAGGAGAACAGCCGGTTGGTCGTGAACGGCCGGACCTGCCCGTCGGCCCACGTCTTGGAGTTGTTGCGGCGCTCGTGATGGCCCGTCCACCAGTCGTACGGGACCTGGTTGGAGGCGATCAGCACGGCCCCGCGGTGGGCGTTGAGCCACCAGACGTATCCGCCGTTGAGGCTGCCGCCCCAGCAGTGCAGGTGCAGGCCCACCGGGGCCGGATCGGCCCGGTAGGCGTCGTACACCGCGTTGTCCGGCGCCCCGCCGGCCGGCGGCGGGTCCATGGGAATCGCCACCAGGTAGTCGTGCGCCTCCCCGGGCACCGGGGAGTTCGGCCACCTCTCCCAGCGGGTGTAGATCAGGCGCGTGAGGTGGCTGTCCTTGACGGCGTTGCGGTACATCCAGCCGGCGGGCTTCTCGACCCACTGAAGGACCGGCTCGCCCGCCCCGACGGTCTCCTCGATGGGCGCATCGGTCGTGTTGCCGGCCGCGAGTGCGCCAAAATCCTCCTGGCCGTCGACCGAGACGGTGACGGCGTAAAAGGCCTTTCCGGGCGCCTCGGGGTTGTGGACGACGATGCCCGTGCCCCAGGGGACCTCCTCGCCCCCGTCGCTGACGCGGTAGCGGACGGGGGGCTGCTTGCCCGTCTCGTCCGCCCAGTAGCGGCCGTTCCAGGCGGTCATCAGGCCCACGCGGGCGACCGGGACGGCCCGGGCGATGGTGGCCGGGGTGATCCGCTCGCCGCTGCGCCAGAGGCGGAAGGTCATGCCGGGGTGGTCGGCGCGGAGCTTGCGGGCGAATTCGCTGACCTCCGCGCCCTTGTTGAACTCGGGGAACTCCGCCAGCTTCGGCTCGGTGAAGGTCAGGATCGACTGGCCGCCGCGGTGGCGGACAACCTTCAGCCCGGTCACGGCCGGGATGGCGGCCTTGGTCTTGGCGCGGCCGCAGCTCACCTCCAGGCGCTCGATGCCGTAGCCGGTGGTCTCGAGGATGAGCTTCAGCGGAGTCCCGCCCGCCACGGCCTCGCGGACCGCCTCGGTGGCGTCCAGGCTGACAAAGGCCGGCTTGACCCAGGTGAGGGGCTTGTCGGGCCGGCCTTCGGGGTAGACCTTCGTCGGCCGGACGGGCGGGGTGTGGAGGTAGTGCGTCTGGACCTTCAGGGCCAGCTCGGCCCGGAAGACCTCGGCGTCCTTGCCGAGGGCGGACAGGTCCACCTCCATCAGCTTGCTGCCGCCGTCGATCCGGATGGTCCCGCCGAAGGTGCCGGAGTCGTCGGCGGTGAACGTGACCGTCCCCGCCGCCGCGGCGAGGGCGGCGGCCGACAGGATGATGAGGGTTGCCAGATATCGCTGCACAAATCGCATGACGGATCCTTTCCGTTGGGGTCAAGAGGGTGAAACGGCCGTTCTATCTTACGAAACCCCGGATGCGGGCGAAGGTGACGGGGAGGGTGCCATCCCGATTCATCGGGACGTTGTCCGCGCCCGTGCCCATGTGGCGCGAGGGCGGAGGTGTCGTCCCCCGCACTTCGTCATTCGTGATTCGATATTCGATATTCGATATTTGCTGCTCTTCAGGCACGGGGTTCGGATGGCGCAGCCCCCGGCCACGAGGGCCGGGGGCGAAATAGAGAGGCCCCCGGGGACCGTGGTTCTTTGCCGGAAGTTCCGGCACAATGCCGCCATCCGCAATTGGTACAATGTCGGACCGAAAGGAGACCGTTTTATGCGTCGTTTGATCGTTCCCGCCCTCGTTTGCGTCCTGTCCCTGCCCGCCGTCGGGCTGTCGGAGGAGTTCGCCCCGCGGGTGCTCTCCCCGCACAACGCCGACGCCTACAGCATGAAGACCTTCGCCCGGTACGAGCGGTGGAAGGACCTGACCGGCGACGCGAAGGTGTACGAGATCTACAAGTACCTCGCCGACAAGCGGACCGGCATCTTCCCCATGGGGGCCGGGGCGTGGGAAGGCCAGGACACGATGTACGACTACGGGTTCATCCGCGATCCGGTGAAGATGATCAACGTCTACACCTGCGGCTACTGCGACATGCTGGGCCCGACCATGGAGGGGATCATGAAGGACATGGGCATCGGCCCGGCCCGGACGGTGAACCTGCCGGGGCTGTCCCACGTGGTGGCGGAGGTCTTCTACAACGAGAAGTGGCACTACCTGGACCTGGACCTGCGGGGCATCTTCCGCCGGCGCGACGGGACGCTGGCGTCACTGGAGGAGGCCCGCAAGGACGCCTCGCTGTGGACGGAGCCCCGCGGGCCGCTGCGGTTCCCGCTGGACAACCTCGAGAGCATGCGGAAAGGCTACGCCGCCAGCCCCGTCGAGATCCGCTACGGCGTGAACATGGGCGGGCACACCATGGACTACGTCCTCCGCCGCGGCGAGACCTTCACCCGCTGGTGGAAGGGCCAGCAGGACCGCTGGAACCACCACTCCTCCTACAGCCGCGGCTCCATGCTCGGCATCCTCAACCGCGAGCCCAAAGGCCCCAAGTGCAAGCACGCCAGCTTCACCATCCACGGCCACGGCAACGGGCGGTTCGTCTACCAGCCCGACCTGACCTCCGCCGCCGACTTCGCCGACGGGCGGTACGACGCCCGCAACGTGACCGTCAGCGACAAGGGGCTCACGCTCCAGTCCGCCGGGGAGGGCCATGCCGTCTTCGAGGTCCGAAGCCCCTACGTGATCGTCCCCCGCGTGGGCAAGTATGAGACGACCGACGACGACACCGAGGCCTCGGTCGTCCGGATCGACGCGGCCGGCGCCCGGCTGAGCGTCTCCACAGACAACGGGCTGACGTGGGCGGAGGTCTCCCCCACCGACGGCGCGATCGACCTGACCGCCCAGGTCGCCCGCAGGTACGGCTACCTGCTGAAGATCGACCTGAAGGGTGCGCCCGGTGAGGCCCTGGTCCGCTCGATGGGGATCACCACCTGGGTGCAGCTCCACCCCGCCTCGCTGCCGTCGCTGCGGAAGGGCGCCAACCAGATGCGCTACGTCACCGGCGACCACCACGGCCTGGACACGCGGGTGGTCGAGATCCGCACCAACGGCAGCGACCGGGCAGACTTCCTGAAGTACCTCTCCACCCCGCCGGCGGATTTCGATCCCGATCGCAAGACCGCACGGGCCCGCGGGCGGTTCGTCGCCAAGGTCGCCGCCCCGCCGGGGGCGAAGGTGGCGTGGCTGTCGGCCGGCGGGAACTTCCAGGCCTACCAGCACGCCAGCGCCCCCAACACCGCCAACACCATGGCCTGGGCGGCCGAGAAGCCCGAGGGCTTCAAGCAGTTCTACAAGGCCGCCATCCCGGCCGGGCAGGCGCACTGGCATTACAACGCCGACGTGGAGGTCAAGCTGAACCGGCCCGCCCGGACCGTCTTCATCGAGTACGTGGGCAAGCCGGCGGTCAACAACCTGCGGATCTACGCCCACTGCCTCCAGGACAGGCCGCGGCCGGCCACGCCGACGGTCATCACCCACACCTGGACCGAGGGCGGGCAGACGAAGTCAAAGACCGTCCGGCTCGACGGCCCGGGCGGCTACGAGATCACGGCCGAGCAGGACCCGACGGACGTGTCGATCGAGATGTCCGTCCCCAGCGCGGGCAAGGAATGACCGGCAGATAAGGAGAGCACGGATGGCTGCGGACCCGTTTGAGCTGCGGAAGTGGTACAGGTACCTGCGCGTGGTGGACGTCTGCGACGCGATGGACGGGATCGGGTACTTCGAGTTCGGGCGGATGGACCCGCGGATCCGGCCCGTCTGGCCGGGGATGCGGTTCTGGGGGGCGGCCTTCACGGTCCGGTGCGTGCCGGCCCGCCGGCCGATGTGGAAGCTGTCCACGACCGAGGAGATCGTCGACGCCCACGGCGTCTGGTTCCGCCAGGCGGGCGGGGCGCCGGGGTTCGCCGAGGCGATCCGCCCCGGGCACGTGATCGTCACGGACACGGGCGGCGCCGGCGAGGTGGGCTACTGGGGCTCGGCCAACAGCATGAACATGACCGCCCGCGGCGCCGTGGGCATCGTCACCAACGGCTGGGTCCGCGACACGGGCGAGGTGGCGATCCAGAAGACGCCGATCTGTGCGGCCGGGCGCGGCAGGACGATCATCCCCGGGCGGATCGACACGGTCGAATGGCAGGCCGTCATCGGCTGCGGCGGGGTGCAGGTGGCCCCGGGCGACCTGGTGGGCGCCGACGACGACGGCGTGGTGGTCGTGCCGATCGAGCGGGCCGCCGAGGTGGCCCGGCACGCGCGAGCGATCCTGCTGGCGGACATGCGGGGCCGGCGGGAGCTCTACAAGCGTCACAGCCTGCCCGCCGACGAGACGGTCGACTACGAGGCCGTCGAGGCGTACTATGCGGAGTTGGGCGATCCGCCCGGGGCGTAACGTAAAGGCAAGACGGGCGGGATTCGCGGGCGGGAAATCCGCGATACCTCACGCGGCGGAAGGGGTTAAAGACTCAACCGATGGGCGGGAGACCGGCTCCCCTGTCCGCATTCAATACAGGGGATGTGTGGGGCGCCTCCCTCGAAAGGGAGAAGGGCATGGGCGTGGACTTGGGCGACCTGCGCAGCATCCGCAAGGCCTTGGACATCAGCCAGGGCCGAATGGCGGCCTTGCTGGGCGTTTCGACGCGAGCGATTCAGAGTTATGAGCAGGGCTGGCGGACCCCGCCGGCGACGGCGCTGAAGCTGGCGGCGTACATGCTGTACGTGAGGCGGCGGAGCCGGCTGGCAAGCCCGCCCGCCCCCTGCTGGGACGTGCACCAATGCGACCCGGCCCAGCGGGCCGATTGCTTCGCCTTCACCAGCGGCGAGGGGAAGTGCTGCTGGCTGGTGACCGGCAATTCCTGCGGGAAGCAGACCTACAACACCTGGAAGGCCAAGCTGGCCCACTGCTGCGGCTGCGAGGTGGTGCGGCGCTGGCTGAACGCCCCGCAACCCGCCGCCGGCAAGGGCGCCCGCGCCACCCCCCCCGCCGCCAAAGCGGCGCGCCGGGCTGCGGACGCGGACCAAGCCCCCGGCCCCCCCCCCGCCTGAGCCGGTCAGTCGATGTGAAACACCTCCCGCAGCTCGATCGAGACCGGGCTGTTGTCGGGGTGGGAGGGCATGATCTCCTTCATGTGCGCCCACCACTTCCGGCAGATGGCGGTCTCGGCGATCGCCGCCCACCGGGCCTCGTCCTCAATCTCGACGTACCCGAAGAGCTGCCGCGTCGCCGCGTGCAGGAAGATCGAGTAATTGTGCACCCCGTGCGCCTTGAGCGTCTCTTCCAGCTCCGGCCAGATCGGCCTGTGCCGCCGCTCGTACTCCCGCTCAAAGCCCTCGTTGACGGACATCACGAATGCCTTCCTGATCATTCCATTCCTCCAAGAAGAGGCAACCGTCCACAGATTACACAGATTACATGGATGCAGGAGGAGAAGAAGAAGAAGAAGAAATGGCAGGGATGCAGGGGATGCAGGGGATACGGATGGAGTAGCAGAAGCAGAAGAAGCAGAAGCAGCAGCAGCAGAAGAAGAAGAAGAAGCGATGCAGGGGATGATAGACTGGGTACAGTGGAGGAAGCGGGCAGGATCTCCCGGAGTAACAGCGGGAAGCAACGGCCTCACTGGCTGTTGATTGCCTGCGGACAGCCCCCCCGCGGCGGTTCCTCGCCGTTCCGCTCGACCTCCCGTATCGCCATGCTCCCACGCTCCATCCCCTGCATCGCCTCTTCTTCTTCTTATTCTTCTGCTGCTTCTACTATCTGCTTAATCCCCTGCATCCCCTGTATCCCTGCTATTTCTTCTTCTTCTTCTGCTGCTGCTTCTACGATCTGCTCGATCCCCTGCATCCCCTGTATCCCTGCTATCGTTTCTTCTTCTTTTCGTGTGATCCGTGGACTCCACGCGTACCACCGACTCGGTCTGGACGGACTCGATGGCCGCCGCCAGGACTTTCTGGGCGGCCAGGCCGTCGGCGCCGGAGCCGTCGATGGCCTCGGGGGCGACGCCGTCGGTGACTTCCCGGCAGAAGGTGTGGATCCGTTCGCGGAAGGTGTCCTCGAAGTCGCGCATCCCGCCGAAGACGGGGTTGGTGTAGACGCTCTTGACCAAATCGCCGGCGGGGTACAGCGTCAGCTCCCGCCACATGTCCTCCAGCACGAACCGCCCGCCGGTCCCGGCCACCTCGCACCGCTCCATCGGATGGCCCCGCTCGATGTCGTAGCTGCCGGTCAGCGAGCCGACCACCCCGTTGACGAAGCGCAGGTTGAACTGGGCGGTCGACCAGATCGACCGGCCCGGGGCCTTGGTGACGAAGCACTGCACCGCCTCCACGTCGCCGCAGAAGTAGCGCATGACGTCCACCGTGTGCGGGTGGAGGGCCTTGATCTGGAACCACGGCGAGCTCTCGTTGGGATTCTTGATCCACATGCTCATGTTGACCAGCAGCAGGTGCCCCAGCCGGCCCTCGTCCACCCATTGCCTCGCCAGCCGGGCGGCGGGGGTGAAGCGGTGGTTGAGGTTCACGCCCAGGCAAAGCCCCTTTTGGCGTGCAAGGGCGACCATCTCCTCGGCCTTGTCGATCTCGTTGCAGATGGGCTTCTCGCACAGCACGTGGGCGCCCGCCTCCAGGGCCTGGAGGGTGGGCTCGTAATGGTCGGACCCGTACTCGACCCCGCCGGTGGTCACGCTGACCAGATCGGGCGCCAGCTCGTCCAGCATCTTCGGCGCGTCGTAAAAGCACGGCACGCCGTGCGTCTCAGCGGCCGCCTCCGCCCGGTCGGCGAGGATATCGCAGACCCCCACCAGCTCCGCCAGCGAGTCCTCGCGATACAGCCTCGCATGTCGGTTCCCGATCGGGCCCATCCCAATCACAGTCACACGAAGCATTCCGTCTCCTTCCACAGACGTCCACAGATTACACAGATTACACGGATGCAGAAGAAGAAGAAATGGCAGGGATGCAGGGGACTAAGCGGATAGTAGAAGAGGCAGAAGAAGAAGAAGAAGAAGAAATGGCAGGGATGCAGGGGATGCAGGGGATTGAGCGGATAGTAGAAGCAGCAGAAGCAGCAGAAGAAGAACAGGAAGAAGCAGCGATACAGGGGATAGGGATGGGGCAGGAAGCATAAGGGGGACCTCACCCGCTGTTGATCGCCCCTCCGGCGGCTCCTCGCCGTACTGCTCAACCGCCCCTATCGCCACGCTCCCAGACACCATCCCCTGCATCGCCTCTTCTTCTGCTACTTCTGCTGCTGCTTCTGCTGCTGCTCCTACTCCCTCCCTATCCTCTGCATCCCCTGCATCCCTGCCATCGCTTCTTCTTCTTCTTCTGCTGCTGCTTCCACTATCCGTTCATCCCTTGCATCCCTGCTACTGCTTCTTCTTCTGGTGTAATTGGTGGACTGGACTATTTGTCGGCCTCGCGCGCCTGGAGTTTCCGGGCGGCCTCCGGGTCTCCGATGTGGAGTGTGTCGTAGGCCTGCTGGCTGGAGGTGAACGGGCCGCCGATTTCGTCGTGGCCGTGCCAGTTGGGGTTGGTGGTGATCGGGTTGGGCCGGCCGGTGGCCTTCTCGCGGGCGGCGATCCAGTCCCGCATCCGCCGCTCGAGCATCTCGACCACGTCCTTGCGCTGATCGGCGAGGTTGGTGGACTCTTCCGGGTCGTTGACCAGGTCGTACAGCTCGATCTGGGGCTTGAAGTGGAAGTCCGGCTCGAGGGCGTGGATGTACTTCCACCGCGGCGTCCGCCAGCCGTGCTTGCGCATCCAAGTGCACTCGGTGATGTAGAACTCGCTGTCGGGTTGGCGGGGCTGGCCGTTCATCTCGCCGGCGAGGCTGACGCCGTCGAAGTCGATCTCCGCGTCGATTCCCAGCAGCTCCAGGATCGTTGGCGTGACGTTGGTCAGCGTGGTGTAGGTGTCGATGCGCTTTCCGGCCGGGACCCCCCCGGGCAGGCGGAAGACCAACGGCACGCCGAGCGTCGGCTCGTACAGGCCGTGATGGTCGAAGAAGCAGTCGTGGTCGTACAGCGTCTCGCCGTGGTCGCTGTCCAGGACCAGCAATGTGTTCTCGGTCAGCCCCAGCGCCTCGATGGCGGTGAAGATGCTGGCCAGGCAGGCGTCGAGGTAGGCCGCGGCGCCGTCGTACTGCGCGATGACGTAGTCCTTGTCCGTGCAGTGGGGCGGGAACCAGGTGGCGAAGAAGTCGCAGAACGGCTTGAAGGCGAAGACCGGGTCGAGGGACCTGTTGGCCGGGTCGCACTCGTTGCCGTGGTAGAACATCCGCTCGAACGGACCCGGCGGCAGGTAGGGCGCGTGCGGGTCCATGTGCCGCAGGAACAGGAAGAAGGGCTTGTCCCCCGCCGCCAGGCGCCGCAGCTCGGGGATCGCCACCTCGTTGAGCTTCTCGGCCTTGTGGGACCGCCCCTCCGCCCACCGGCCCCAGCCGGAGAACTCCAGGTAGTTGTCGAACCCGCGGGAGGCGGTGTTGCCCTTGAAGCCCACGCAGGTGGCCTCGTAGCCGGCGTCGCGGAGGATCTCCGCCAGCGTGCGGACGCCGGGGGCCATGTCGCCCTTGTGCCGCAGCGCCACCAGGCCGGTGGAGAAGCAGTCCATGCCCGTCAGCATCGTCCCGTACCCGCTGGTGGTGGGGATGTAGGGGCTGAAGCACTTCTCGAACACGGTCCCCGCCTCCGCCATCCGCTCGACGTGCGGCGTGGTGAGCCGGGGGTACCCGTACAGGCTCATGTGATCGGCCCGCAGGCTGTCGATGCCGATCAGGATCAGGTTGGTCTTGTCCGCCATGTGGTCTTTTCCTTATCGGTGGCTCAAACAGAATGGGCCGCAGCGTCCTACGCAAGACAACGACGCCAAAAGGCAAGCCGTCCGGCTCATCCCGCTTGCGGTTTAGCGGGCCGTCGACGGGCTGGACATTCCACGCTTTTCCACGACGCAAAATGGCAAGCCGCCCGGCCCATCAGCGCGCGCCGAGCGCTTTCAAACACGCGTTCATGTACCCGTAGGATTCGGCGGCGACGATGGCGGCCTGGGAGAGCTGGTAGTCCTTGGCGCCGATGACTTCCAGGCACACGGGGCCGTCGTAGCCGCCCTCGACCATCGCCTTGAAGTAGTCGAACAGGTTGATGTCGCCGCGTCCGCAGGCCTGCTGGGCCGGGGTGCCGGGGCGGGGGCCCGGGCCCTTGCAGTCGCGGATGTGGACGTGCCGGACCCGCGAGAGCACGGCCGGCAGGGCCTGCTCAGGCTTCTCGCCGGCGCGGTGGACGTGGCTGGGGTCCATGTCGATCCCGAAGCCCGGGGAGGCGATCTTGGCCATCGCCCGCAGGGTCGTGGGCGTGTTGTAGATGCACTGGCCCACGTGGGCCTTGGCGCACAGCACCACGCCCCGGGCCGCCGCCTTCTCGGCCAGGCGGGCGATCAGGTCGGTCTGGCGCTGGAAGTCCTCCTCCACGCCGCTCTTGCCGCCGGGTCCGACGTTGACCACGGGGATTCCCAGGGCCTCGGCCGCCTCGAAGGCGACCAGCAGCCGCTCCTCGTTGAGGGCGCCGTGCTCCATGCTCAGCAGCGCCAGCCCGTGCCGCTCGGCGAGGGACCGGATCTCGTCGGCCTGGGCCTTCCAGTTGTCCAGCTCCAGGTGCTCGCACATCCCCTTGATGGCGGACAGCTCCACCCCGTCATACCCCGCCCAGGCGATGTGCTGCATGGCCGTGGCCAGGTCCACCGCCTGGAACAGCACCGAGTTGACGCCGAGTCTGATCATGTGCCACTCCCTGAGAAGAAAAAGACTGAACCACAAAGGACACGAAGAGCACGAAGGGGTGAAGAAGAAGAGACAGAAGAAAATGTCGAATATCGAATACTGAATATCGAATGTCGAAGTGACGGCTCTCCGCACGGCTTGCCTCCTTCGACGTTCGCTATTCGATGTTCGATATTCGACATTTGCTGCTTCCTCCCCTTCCTCTTTTGTTTCTTCTAACCTTCGTGTCCTTTGTGTCCTTTGTGGTTCAATCTGTTTTACACCTCGACGGTCTTTCCCGTCTGCGACGAGGCGATCGCCGCCTCGATGATCTTCTGGGCCTTGAGGGCGTCGGCGCCGGAGGCCTCGATCTTCTCCGGCGGCGTCTTGGCCAGGAGCTGGTCGATCCAGAAGGAGATCCGGCTCTTAAAGGTCTCGGCGAAGCTCATCATCCCGCCGAGGTAGTCGAAGCGCTCCGTCTGCATGCCCTTGCGTGGGTAGAAGCTCAGGTGCTCGCACGCGTCGTCCAGGACGAACCGCCCGTCGGAGCCGGCCACGTCGCACTGCTCCAGGCCGAAGCTGCCGCCGGCGTCGTAGCTGCCGGTGAGGTTGCCCACCACGCCGTTGGCGAAGGCCATCCCCACCTGGGCGCTGGACCAGATCGTCCGGCCCTTGCCCTTGCCCAGGAAGGCGTGCACCGCGGTCACCTCCCCGCAGAAGTACCGCATCACGTCAATCGAGTGCGGGTGCAGGGCACGCATGTGGAACCACGGCGAGGACTCGTTGGGGTTGTTGATCCACATCCGCATGTTGATCAGGTGCAGTTGCCCCAGCCGGCCGGCGTCGATCCACTCCCTCGCCCGCACGGCCGCCGGGGTGAAGCGGTGGTTCAGGTCGATGGCATAGGGGACGTTCGTCTCGGCCGCCAGGGCGACCATCTCCTCGGCCTTGACGACGTCGTTGGAGATGGGCTTTTCGCCCAGCACGGGCAGGCCCGCCCCGAGCAGCTCCATGGTGGGCTGGTAGTGGTCCCCGCCGTTCTCCACGCCGGCGGTGCACATGCTGGCGGCGTCCAGCTCGATGGGCGAATCGAGCATCTCCCGGACGCTGTAGAAGGCCTTGGCGCCGTACTTTTCGGCCGCCTTGTCGGCGCGTTCGTGGATGATGTCGCAGACGGCGACGACCTCGGTGGCCGGGTGCTCGTGGTAGACGCCCGCGTGCCGGTTGCCGATCCCCCCCAGCCCGACGATGCCGATCCTCAGTGCCATTTCGATAACCCTTTCGGCCAGTTGGGCCCTCTGGTGCCGATGGCCCGCAGGCAGGCATGATGCCCCTTGCCGCCCGCGGATGCAACCGTCTGGGACGGGTGGGGGTGGAAAAACATCGACACGCATGCGTGAGGCGCCGGGTGGGGACCAGCGGAACGTCCGGGGCGCAGTTTAGCAGTCGCCGGTACGGCGACTTCGGGGGCGGTCGTGCCGACCGCCGCTAAACCGGTTGGGACCCCTGGTTGCTTCTGTTGGCGTGGTTCGCGGCCCCTATTCCCGATCCACCTACCCCCGTTGGCCGGTCAGGTCCAGTTCGATGTCGTAGACGTCGCCGTCGAACTTGGTCTGGGCGGGGAAGCCGGAGTTGTGGAAGACCGACAGCATGGCGCGGTTGGCGGGCAGGACCTTGGCGCGGAAGCTGCGGATGCCGCGCTGGCGGGCGATCTGGGCGAGGTAGTCCATCAGGAAGGTGCCCATGCCGCGCTGCTGCCACTCGTCCTGGACGATGAAGGCGACCTCGGCCGAGAGGGTCTTGGGGTCCAGATAATACTGGGCGATGGCGACGATGTGGTCGCCGGAGGGCTCGGGCACGACGCCGATGATGGCCACGTCGTTGCGGTAGTCGATGTTGGTCAGCTTCTGCACGTCGCGGTGCGGGAAGTTCATCGTCCGCGTGAAGTACCGCGTGCGGACGGATTCGGCGCTGAGGGAGTAGAGCATCCGCGACAGCGCGGGCTCGTCGGTGGGCTTGATCGGGCGGAAGAAGATCTGCGTGCCGTCGCGGAGCGTGTCGTACCGCTCCAGCTCCTCGGGATACTCCACCTGCTCCCACGCCAGCTCGATCTGGTCGGCGGGGATGTAGTTCTGTGCCTTGGCCGCCTCCAGCAGGCCGTTGCGGAACCTGGGGTGGGCGATGTTCACCAGCGACAGCACCCGCTCCCGGATGCTCTTGCCGTGGAGGTAGGCGACGCCGTACTCGGTCACCACGTAGTGCACGTCGCCGCGCGTGGTCACCACGCCGGCGCCCTCGGTCAGGTGCGGCACGATCCGCGACGTCTCCCCGTCCCGCGCGGTCGACGGCATGGCGATGATCGCCTTGCCCACCCGGCTGCGGGCGGCGCCGCGGATGAAGTCCACCTGCCCGCCGATGCCGCTGTAGAACTGGTAGCCCAGCGAGTCCGAACACACCTGCCCCGTCAGGTCGATCTCCAGCGCCACGTTGATCCCCACCATCTTCTCGTGCCGGCTGATCACGAAGGGGTCGTTGACGTACTCGGTGGGGCGGAACTCGAAGAAGGGGTTGTTGTCGATGAAGTCGTACAGCCGCTGGGAGCCCATGGCGAAGCTGGCGACCACCTTGCCCCGGTTGATCGTCTTGCGGGCGCAGGTGATCGCGCCGCACTCCACCAGGTCGATGATCCAGTCGCCGAACATCTCCGTGTGCACGCCCAGGTCCTTCTTGTCCCGCAGGAACTCCGCCAGCGCCTGGGGGATCCGCCCGATGCCGCACTCGATCGTGCTGCCGTCCTCGACCAGCCGGGCGACGTTCTCGCCGATCCGGCGCAAGGTCTCGTCCGGCTCGGGGACGGGCACGGTGATGATCGGCTCGTCGAACGGCACGAGCAGGTCGATGAAGTTGGCGTGGAGGAAGCTGTCGCCCATCGTCCGCGGCATGCGGGAATTGACCTGGGCGATCACGTACCGGGCGTTGGAGGCGGCGGCCTTGACGATGTCCACCGACACCCCCAGGCTGCACAGCCCGCCCGCGTCCGGCGGGGTCACGGTGATCAGGGCCACGTCGATCGGAATCCGCCCCGACTCGAACTCTTGCGGGATGTCCGACAGGAAGATGGGCGTGTAGTCGCCGATGCCCTGGGCCAGGGCGTGCCGCACGTTGTCGGCGACGAAGAAGCTGTTCATCTTGAACCGCTCCCGGAACCGCTCGTCGGCGTACGGGGCGGCGCCCATCGTCAGCAGGTGGATGATGTGCGCGTCGTAGATGCCCGCGGAGTGCTCCACCAGAGCGTGCACCAGGTGCTGCGGCTCGCCGCAGCCGGTGCCGATGAAGATGCTGCTGCCGGGCTTGATCCGCTTCATCGCGTCCGCGGCCGTGGTAACCCGGTCCTTGAACCGTTCCTTCCAATCCTGCTGAATCATCACTGCTCCCGTCGGGAAATACCTCTTACACCCATTATCATGCTACACCGGTCCGGCGAAGTCTTCTCCGCCCGGCAAGACACCGCTCAATTGCGGATTGCGGATTGCGGATTGCGGATTGAACAGCAGAAGAAGCAGGCAGAGCCGCGCGGGCGGGCTTCTTCTGTTTCTTCTTCTCAATCCGCAATTCGCAATTCGAAATCCGCAATTCCCTCAGGTCTTCTCCACGCTGATCCGCGCGTCCACCGCGATCGGGGTCTCCCCGGCCGGTCCGACCACGAAGGGGTTGATGTCCATCTCCTGGATCTGCGGGAACTCGGTGACCAGTTGGCTGAGCCGCTGGAGGCCCTCAGCGATGGCGCCCAGGTCGACGCCCTCCTGCCCGCGGACGCCCTTGAGGATCTGGTAGGTCTTGGTCCGCACGAGCATCTCCTTGGCCTCGTCGGCGGTGATGGGAGCCAGGTGGAAGGAGACGTCCTTGAGGACCTCGACGGTGGTGCCGCCCATGCCGAACATCAGCATGGCCCCGAAGTGCGGGTCGCGGTGCATGCCCAGGATGACCTCCTTGCCGGTCCCGCACATCTGCTGGACCAGCACGCCCAGGATGTTGGCGTCGGGGGCCTTGCGGGGGATGCGGACCATCATCAGGTCGAAGGCGTCGCGGACCTGCTGGGCGCTGCCCAGGTGCAGCTGGACCCCGCCGACGTCGGACTTGTGGACGATGTCGGGCGACCAGATCTTCAGCACCACGGGATAGCCCAACTGCTCGGCGATGTCGGCGGCCTGGTCGGCGGTGGTCGCGATCGATCCGTTGGGCGTGACGAAGCCGTAGGCCTCGAGGATATCCTTCGACTCCATCTCGCCGATTTCGCGGAGGTTACGGCGGAGGTGGCGATCGATAATCTGCTCGACCTTGCGCCGATTGACCGCGAACATCGTGACCACCCGCTTGGGGCGGCTCCGCCAGCGTACGTGGTCGCGCATCGCCTTGAGCGTGGCGACGGCGGCTTCGGGCGAGTCGTACTGGGGGATCCGCCCGCGCCGCAGCACGTCGATGGCCTCGGCGACCTTCGCGGCGCCCAGGAAGCACGCCAGGACGGGCTTGCCCGGGTGGTCGCGGCAGACGCGGACGACGGTCTCGGCGGTGGCGGTGCATTCGGTGACCGCCTGGGGGGTCAGCAGGACGACGGCCGCGTGGACGTTGGGGTCGGCCAGGGCGGCGGAGATGGCCAGCTCGTACCGGTCGGCCAGGGCGTCCCCGAGCACGTCAATGGGGTTGCTGACGTTGGCGGCGGCGGGCAGGTGCTCCGAGAGGGTGGCGACGGTCTGTTCGGAGAGGGCGGCGAAGGTCAGGCCCATCCGTTCGACCGCGTCGGCGGCCATGATGCCGGGTCCCCCGGCGTTGGTGATCACGGCCACGTTGGGCCCGGCCGGCAGGGGCTGGTCGGCGAAGGCCTGGGCGTAGTCGAACTGGGTCTTGATGGAGTCGCAGCGGACGATGCCGGCGCGGTCGAAGACGACCTCGTAGGCGGTCTCGCTGCCGGCGAGGCTGCCGGTGTGGGAGGAGGCGGCCTTGGCCCCGGCGCCGGTGCCGCCGGACTTCATCAACAGGATGGGCTTTCGCCGGGAGATCTGCTCGGCCTGCTGGACGAAGGCGTCGCCGTCGGTGATGTTCTCGAGGTACCCGGCGATGACGGTGGTTTCGTCGTGGTCGCCGAGGGCGCGGATCATGTCCAGCTCGTCCACGTCGGCCTTGTTGCCGATGCTCGCCAGGACGCTGAAGCCGAGGTGATTGGCCTTGGCCAGGTCCAGGATCGCCGTCAGCAGGGCCCCGGACTGGGAGATGTAGCCGACCCGACCCGCCTCCGGCAGCTCGCCGCCGAAGCTGGCGTTGAGCCGACTGCCCGGGGCCATGATGCCCAGGCAGTTGGGGCCCATGAACCGCATGCCGGAGGAGCGGGCGATCTGGACCAGCTCCTTCTCCAACACTCTGCCTTCCTCGCCGACTTCCTTGAAACCGGCGGTGATGATGATCGCCTGCTTGACGCCCAGCCGGGCCGCCTGGCGCATGACGGCCGCGACGGACTGGGCGGGCACGACGATGACCACCAGGTCCGGCACGGACCCGATCGAATCCAGGTCCGGGTAGCAGCGGAGGGACTCGACCTCCTCGGCCCGGGGGTTGACGGGATAGATCGGGCCGGGGAAGCCGCCGGCGATCAGCCCGGCGACGATCTCATTGCCCACCTTGCCCTTCTGTCGCGACGCCCCCACCACCGCCACCGATTGAGGCTCGAAGAACGCCCTGATGCTCATGGAATCTCGCCACTTTCTCTGTGCAACTCACAACCCGTGCAACGGAAAGACGCTAGCTTGCACCTTTTCGATCGTCGCGTCAACGGCCTGGTCGGCGGCCGCACGCTTTTCCGCCGGCGGGGCCAGCCTGCGATCCCGCAGCCCGCCGTACCATTCGGTCGTCTCCAGCAGCACCCCGCCCATCCCCGGCGTCATGTCATCGGCGTGGGAGTTGGCCCCGCACAGCACGGTCCAGCACAGCGCCCAGCCCCGGACGGTATTCGGTATGTGGTAGCCTCCCCCGCCGACCGCCAGGATCGGCCGGCCGAAGGCGCGCACCTGCTCGATCGCGTCGGCGTAGGCGTTGTTGGTCAGCGCCATGTGCGTCAGGGGGTCGCCCGCCAGGCCGTCCATGCCCAGCTCCATCACGATCACGTCGGGGTCGCACACCCCGATCAGCGGCACAGCCACCTTCTCGAAGGCTCGTAGAAGGGCCTCGTCGTGAACCTCCGACGGCATGGGCAGGTTCACGCTGTAGCCGGTGCCGTCGCCGACGCCGATCTCCTCCTCGAAGCCCGTGCCGGGAAAGAGCGTATGGCCGCTCTCGTGCAGGGAGATCGTCATCACGTCCGAACGGTCGTAGAACGCCCGTTGCACGCCGTCGCCGTGGTGGGCGTCCAGGTCCAGGAACACCACCCGCTTGCCCGCCCCGGTCAGGCGGAGGCATCCCAGGACGACGTCATTGAGGTAGCAGAACCCCGCCGCCCGGGCCGGGCCGGCGTGGTGATAGCCGCCCGACGGGTTGAACGCCGCTCGGGCCTGTCCGTTCAGGATCAGCCCCGCCGCCGTCAACGTCGCCCCGCAGGCCAGGGATGCGTACTCGTACAGGCCGGCGAACACGGGCGTGTCCTGGGTGCCGATGCCCATGGCCAGGCCTTCCACGTCCAGGTGGCCGCCTGTCGCGGCCCGGAGTACGTCGAGATACCGGCCGGCGTGGAATGCCTCCAGGTCC
>DASRZG010000291.1:0-2797 GCA_035686585.1 Phycisphaerae bacterium | reverse complement strand
CCAGAGCATTTGGCCGGGGGCGTCAGCCCCCGGAACCGGTGCCTTTTCTCGTGCTGAGCCCCGAAGGGGCGACAGAAAGGACGGGCCGACGGCACCGCCGTTCCTCCATCGCCCCTGCGGGGCTCTTCCCTTGAAAAAGGCAACTTCCGGGGGCTGGCGCCCCCGGCCAAATGCCCGCCGCTCCTTCGGAGCGGGACAACGCACGCTAAACAGGTACGGCTGCCAGCAGCCCGTGGCACCCAGTTCCTGGCCCAGGGTCTGCACGGGGGTGCCACAGGCTGCTTGCAGCCTGTGCGGCATGGGGACGGGTGCCCTCCGAGCGTTGCCCCCGGCCCTCACGGGCTGCCAGCAGCCCGTGGCACCCGGGCCCGCACTCTCAGGCGGTCAACGCCAGCAGGTAATCCTTCATCGTCGCCCGCCAGCGGTCGTACCAGCCGACGTCGCCCCAGTCCCACGGCACGCCGTTGTAGGGCAGCAGGTGGGTGTCGTGATCGCCGTTGGCGAAGGCGAAGATCCCCTGCAGCCAGCCCTCGGCCTCGGCGGCGACCGCGGCGCTGGGGCCGGTGCGGTTGGCGTCGATCGCCTGCGTCAATGCCACGTAGTACCGCAGGTCGTTGACCCCCGCGCCCATGGCGGCCACGTGATGCATCCGCTCCACCGTGCCGTTCCGCTCGGCGAACGGTCCCTGCGTGTGCCAGAAGTGCCAATACACCGCGCCGGTGGTGGCCATCATCAGCCCCGGCTGGTACCGCCCGGACGGCAGCCCCCGGGCCGTGCCGCAGATGCCGAACCGTTCCTTGTTCGCCAGGACGTAGTCGTACACCAGCGGGCCCGTCCAGTCGGCGGGGTCGTCCAGCACCGGCAGCGTCACCCACTGCCACGTCTGGATCATGTCCTTGAACTGGGCGTCCACCGGCGTCATGGCCTCCGGCAGCGCCTCATTGAGCCAGCCCATCGACGGGTCGACGTCGGCGGCGCGGTCCGGCTCGTCGGAGACCATGTACAGCAGCTCCGGCCAGCCGTTCGCCTTGCCGTACTCGTCGAGCTGCACCGCCAGGGCCTGGTACGCCTCCTTATAGGCCGGGTCCGTCCCGTTGACGTACTTGCCGTCAAAGTGCGGGTTTCCGCTGGCGATCTGGTACCACTGGCGGGGCTGGTCCTCGGAGATGTTCGGCTCGCGGTACAGGCCGATGCCGTCGGTGACGTGGGCGAGCGTCACCAGCTTCTCCACCTGCTCCGCCGCCGCCGCCAGGTCCACATCCGGGCTGTTCATGTGCGTGGAGAAATAGTCGAACAGCATCATGTAGTTGAACCGCACCTTGCCGTATTCGACGTAGAAGTCGTCGTCGCGGTCCAGCGGGTAGCCGATGTTGTAGATCCCGCCGACCCAGCGGCCCAGCTCCGGGATCGCCATCGGCAGGACCTCCAGCGTCAGCGGCAATTCCCTGATCGTCCCCGCCGCCGAGGTGATGGTCACGGTGCCGGCGTACACCCCCGGCGCGGCGTCCTCGGCCACGTCGATGCCCAGCAGGTACTCCGCGGCGCTGCCGGCGGGCAGGGAGGCGATGGGGGCGTAGGCGCTCACGTAGTCGCCCAGCGACTCCAGCTCCAGCCGGTCGGCGGGGATCGTCCCGGCCGGGCCGGTCAGGTCGCTCACCTCCACCTCCACGTCCGCCAGGGCCTCCACCGCGTGGACGCCGAAGCGGACCTGCCTCCGCTCGCCCCGCATGGCGAAGGCGTCCAGGGCGTCGACGGCCTCGTGGGCGAAGGCCTTGCCCAGCGGCTGGTTGACGGGCCGGGCGAAGACCACGGCCCCGGCCTGCGCCTCCCGCTCCAGCGGCGTCTGCCAGTCGACGGCGATGACCGGCTGGGGCATCAGCAGCGCCTCGTCCAGCCAGATCGTGCCGGTCTTGTTGCCCGTGAGGAAGGGCTCGTCCGGCTGCTCAGCCCCGAAGACGAACCGGACGTTCCGCGTGGGGTGGAGGCTGCTGCCGGCCCCGGTGCTGGTGGGGGTGGGCATGCCCCAGTCGTCCTGCCCGCCGGCATCGAACTGGTAGCAGAACCAATCCCGCGTGTCGCGGAGCGGGATCGAGCTGGTGCCGGTAAAGGCATTCGATTCGAACCGGATCGATCCGCCGGAGTTCGAGAAGCCGTAGCCGGTGTAGGCGAGGTTCTCCGTCCGGGCCCAGACGCTGAAGTGGTAGGGGCGCCCCCAGACGATCTGGATCTGCGAGGCCGTCTGCAGCGTCGCCTCCCGGCCGACCGGGAACGTCAGCTTCAGCGACCTGCTGCCGGAGTGGACGACCGAGGTATCGGCCTGGACGGAGGCGCCGCTATTGGACAGGACGGTGTAGCCCGTCGGCACCGATCCGGCGAAGCTCTCGAACCCGCCGTTGGGGATCAGGTTGTGCGGATCGCCGGCCAGGTCGATCACGTCCGTGCAGCCGGGCGTCTCGACGTTGATCACGCGGACGGTCCGCGATGCGCCCGCGGCCAGCGAAGGCAGGATGAAGACGATCTCGTCGCTGCCGAGGGTGAACTCCGGCGGGACGCGGCGGATGGTCGCCCGCAGGGGCGTCCCGTCGGCGTCGAAGACGTGGAAGCCGTCGGGGGTGAGCAGGGCCGGGTCCATGTCCGGCCCGAACGTCTGCCAGACGGTCAGGAACACCGGCCAGTCGGCCTGGGCGACGCCGGTGGTGTTGGTCAGCGTCACCGCCGCCGCCAGGAGCCGCTGGCCGTAGTGATCCGCCAGGGCCACCAGGTCCGCGATGCGCCCGCGGCCAGCGAAGGCAGGATG
>DASRZG010000290.1:0-2202 GCA_035686585.1 Phycisphaerae bacterium | reverse complement strand
ATGCTCAACCAGTACGCCGTGGACATCATGCCCGGCGAGTACACGTTCCGCGAGCACACGACCGGCGGCCCGACGGACAAGATATACGAGGAGTCGTGCTTCATTGAGCGGTTCCGCATGATGCTGCTCATGGAGGCCGGCCCGGAACTGTGGCTGGCGAGGGCGACGCCGCGGGCGTGGCTGGAGCAGGGCCGGAAGATCAGCGTGAGAAACGCGCCCACGCACTTCGGGACCGTTGCTTACGAGATCGTCTCGGACACCGACAACGGCAAGATCAGCGCCACCGTTGAGCTTCCGTCGCGTGTCGCACCGCAGGTTGTCCTGCTGCGACTGCGTCACCCGAAGGCCGCGCCGATGGCGGGCGTCACCGTCAACGGCAAGCCTTGGCCGGAGTTCAGCAGGGACACGGAAACGATCACACTGAAGGGCCTGACCGGGAGGATCAGCGTAGTGGCAAGCTACTGAACGGGTCCCCACGACCTCCGGGTTATGGGAGGAGGCCCTGCATCACCAGAGACTCTCGGGTGCAATTAGACAAGGCAGCGCCCCAGAAATCGGTATACCCACCTCGGGTATACCGGCCACGTGTGACTCACAGCGAAGTCACGTGAAGTCACAACCCCAAAGTCACAAGTCACGACCTGCAGGCGGCTGCGCCGGCCGCCCGGAGGCGTGGCGGGCGGACATGCCCCGTCCGGACCGTTGCCTCGCGCCCCTTGCCGGGCTCATTCGCCTTGGGCCGCCGGGGGCTGGAAGGCCCACATCGGGTCGGAGTGCTTGAACTGGCTGTCGACCCATCGGTACGCCTTCATCGCCTCCGGCCGCCCCGCCCGGACGGCGCAGATCAAGACGCCGCGCATGATCCCGGCATAGTTCCCGCGGGTTCTGGTCGGCGGCTTGTTGGCCAGCGCGCCCGAAGGGCCCGGGCGGTTGTAGGTCAGCTCGCTGACCTCCTTCCACGTGGCGGCCATCTTCACCGACTTGTCCGGCTGCCGCTCGCCGATGAATAGGAAGTAGGACGCGCCCGCGTGCGGCGTGATCTGGTCAGGATGGGTCACCACGCCCGTGGTAAAGGCCATCAGGTAGTCGCGGAACGGCGCCGCCTCGACGTAGCCCTGGTCCACGCAGTGCGCCATCGCCCAGGCCAGAAAGTTGTGCTGCCACGGCGGTACGCTGACATAGCGGTTGTTCCAGCCCCGCGGCCAGCCGCGCGTGTAGGCGTACGTGCCGCCGTACAGCCCCAGCGGCGAGGCGCCGGGCGCTGTGGCGATGGACTTGTAGTAGGCCAGGTTGTCGGCCAGCTTGGCCTCGAAGTAGGCCTGCTCCTTCGAGTCGTCCGGGGCCAGGGCCGCCGCGTGCAGCAGGTTCCGCATCGTCCACGCCTGTCCGCGGGTCTGATTGGCCTTCAGCAGGCCCTTCTCCCTCTCGCGGTACTGCTGGTGGATGGCGATCATGTTGTGGTTGGCCCAGAAGCACATCTCCTCGAAGTGGTAGTAATCGCCGCCGAACAGATACGGCACGTACGCCAGCGAGGGCTGATGGGCGGCGTCCACGGAGAAGTAGCTGCCCTTGGCCAGGATCCAGGGCGTCTCGTCGGTGGCCCGCGGCTTGACCCGTTCGGTCGTCCCGCGGTTGTTCAGGGAGAACCCCGGGTGCTCGTCCAGGCTGATGTACCAGTCGGTCTTGGGGTCGCGGCGGTGGACGGGGCAGCTTCCGCTCAGGTCGCCGTTGCCCCAGGTGGCGGCCCTGGCGCGCGGGTCCTGGCTGAGCACGTACTGGGTCGCCCACAGCGGCAGCGGCCCGATGTCCCCCCGCCCGCCGGTGGTCGGGAAATACGCCATGATCATGCCGCGCTGGAGGATCTGCGTGTTGAACGACCCGGCCCAAAACTTACCCGTCGACGCCAACGACTTCTCGGGAATCTTGAACTCGGGATCGTACGGCGGCAGCAGGCCCGTCGCGACCAGGTGCTTCACGTCGTGGTGAACGTGGACATCGTCCAGCGCCCGGCCCAGCCAGAACCGCTTGATCCACCGCGTGAACGGCACATGCCCGCGGTACTCGGCATAGCGCGGGTTGTCCTTGGCCTCCCACGCGCCGACGTCCCTCCGGGAGAACAGCTCCTGCTGGCCGGAGCGGACGACCACGTCATACGGCACCGCCCCAGGCGCGGTCCACTTGGTGTTCTCCACCACCACCGCG
>DASRZG010000289.1:0-5017 GCA_035686585.1 Phycisphaerae bacterium | reverse complement strand
AATCGGTCCGGGGGCTGCACGGGCTGCTTGCCAGCCCGTGTTGGGCCGGGGGGCCGCGAACACAGGCTGCAAGCAGCCTGTGCCACCCTCGCAAATCGGTCCGGGGGCTGGGGTGCCACGGGCTGCTTGCCAGCCCGTGTTGGGCCAGGGGGGGCCGCGAACACAGGCTGCAAGCAGCCTGTGCCACCCTCGGAAATCGGTCCGGGGGCTGGGTGCCATCCCGATGAATCGGGACTTGCCAGCCCGTGTTGGGCCGGGGGGCCGCGGCGGGATCCGATATTCGCCGTTGCCCCCTCTCCCGGCCCGTGTTCATGGATAGGGTGTGCCGCTCCGCCGCGCGGGTGGCCGGGCGGACAGCGGCGGTTGGTCGCAAAGGAGAAGGCGATGCACAGGCATGCCGGGTGGTTGGTGATCGTGCTGGCGGCCGGGGGGGCGTGGGGCGGGAACATCGTGGACCCGGCCGGCGGGGGCAGGCTGAAGGAGGCCCAGCGCCACGAGTTCACCCGGCCGGTGAAGGTCTACAAGATGGCCGGGGCGGAGGGCAAGGTCCTGGACGGGCAGCTCAAGGGCGTGCTGGTCCGCTTCGAGGGCCCGACGGAGAACCGCCCGCTGCTGGTGATGTTCCGCTGCTGGGGCGGCAACATCAACGGGACGGTGGGCACGGCCAACTACGAGGACGAGGCCAACGACCCCTTCGTGGCCCTGGTGATCGACCTGCCGGCCGGCAACCCCACCAGCGTGGAGAACACCTGGTACTGGGGCGGCGTGTGGAAGGACGACAAGGGCGCCAAGTGGAGCGTGCCCTGGTTCCACAACGCGGTGGTCGAGCTGCTCAACGACATCCTGTCGGGCACCTTCAGCGTCAAGGACGCCATCGGCTGCACCATCGACCCCAACCGCGTCTACGCCAACGGCCACAGCATCGGCGGCTCGGCCACCCACCAGATCGCCATCAAGCACCCGGAGATCTTCGCCGCCTACCACGCCCACTCGGGCTGGACCGACTACGGGCGGTGCTACAACCCCCGCACGGCCTGCCACTGGGGGGACATGGTCGGAGTCGCCCACGACGACGCCAAGGTCCTCGCCAACGCCGACCAGGTGTACCTGGGGGTGGACAAGACGCGGGCGATCTCCGCCTGGGACTACACCGACCTGGCGTGGTACTTCGGCAAGGCGGGCCAGAAGTGGAACTTCCGCGACCCGGGCTTCCCGACGCCGTACGTCTACTTCACCAACGGGGCCAAGGACGTCCCCAAGGCCCAGGGCGACCACCTCCAGCCGGTGCTGGAGGAGTCCCGCCGCGGGTACACGTTCAACCGCCACGGCGGCGGGCATTCCGACGGGAACTTCATCCGCTTCCGATACCTGCGAAACTTCCGGAAGAACCAGAGCTTCCTGGCATTCACCGGCCGCGACTACGGCCCCAAGGACGTGACGACGACGGGGGTATTTAACGACCTCGCCGCCCACGGGTGGGATCCGGCCGGCATCGTGGATGGGCCGGCCCGCTACGCCGTGAAGCTGACGGGCAAGGGCACGGCCGACGTGACGCTGCGGCGGCTCCAGAAGCTCCGGCATGAGCCGGGGACGGCGTACCGGGTGAAGATCAACGGCCGGGCCGCCCCGCAGGTGACCGCCGACGCCTTCGGCCTGATCACCATCCCGCAGGTGGCCGACGACGCGGCGATCGAGTTGGAGGTCGCCGGCGCCGAAAAGGTCACCTCCAAGGCCCGTTGAGGGGCCGGGGCATTGACCAGGGAAGCGCGGCCGCCCTACGATGTCGTCAGCATTCCCATGGCCGTCCACCGGACCAACTCGCGGCTGTTCGCCCTGCCGGCGCCGCCGGCGGAGGTGGTCCGCGTCGCCGGGACGGACTACCGGCTGAGGCGGGTCTTCAAGCACGACTTCTTCGCCGCCACCTGCCTGTACGAGGCCGAGGGGGCCGGCTCCCGGCGGATCGTGGTCAAGCTGTACCGGACGCAGGGCCTGTTCGGGGTGCCGGGCCGGTGGCTGGGCCGGGCCAGCAGGGATCACGAGCTGGGGATCTACGCCGCCCTGGAGGGCGTGGTCGGCGTGCCGCGGTGCCTGGGGGCGGTGGGCGAGACGGGCCTGGCGATCGAGTACATCGACGCCGCCCCGCTGGACCATTACGACAAGCCCCCGGCCGGGACGTTCGACCACCTCCGGGCGATTCTCGACGCGGTGCACGGCCGCGGCGTCGCCTACGTGGACGGCAACAAGCGGTCCAACATCCTGGTCGATTCGGCCGGCAACGTGCACCTGATCGACTACCAGATCGCCATCCGCCGGCGTGAGGGGTGGCCCGCGCCGCTGCGGTGGCTGGTGGGCCGGGTCGTCGGCTACCTCCAGCACAAGGACCTCTACCACCTCTGCAAGCACAAGCGCCGCCTCGCCCCCGAGGAGCTCACCGGGCAGGAGGACGCCTTGTCGCGCCCGCGGGGCGGCCTGCACTGGCTGCACCGCAAGCTGACCAAGCCCTACCGCGCCCTGCGGCGGCGGTACCTGCGGAAGCGGGACCAGGCCGGCGATCTGGTCAGCCCCACCGCCGAGCTGGAAGACCATTACCAGCCCGAGAAGGACGCCTGGAAAGCCGCGCGGAAGGACTAAGGGGAGGCGCCACATGAAGGCGATGGTCCTGGAAGAATACGGCCCGGCGGAAAGCGGGCCGCTGAAGAGGCGGGAGCTGCCCGACCCGCGCCCGGGGCCGGGGGAGGCGCGGGTGGCGGTGAAGGCCTGCGGCGTCTGCCGGACCGACCTGCACGTGATCGAGAAGGACCTGCCGCCGGCCAAGCGGCCGGTGATCCCGGGCCACCAGGCCGTCGGCGTGGTGGACGCGCTGGGCGAGGGCTGCACGCGGCTGAAGCTCGGGCAGCGGGTGGGCATCGCCTGGCTGCGGCACACCTGCGGGCAGTGCCGCTTCTGCGGCCGGGGCCGGGAGAACCTGTGCGAGTCGCAGCGGTTCACGGGCTATCACGCCGACGGCGGGTACGCCACGGCCGCGGTGGTGCCGGAGGCGTTCGCCTATGAGATTCCCGACGCCTTCGGCGACGTCGAGGCCGCCCCGCTGCTGTGCGCGGGGATCATCGGCTATCGCGCCCTGAAGCGCAGCCAACTGCCCGACGGCGGCAGGCTGGCGCTGTACGGGTTCGGCTCCAGCGCACACGTGGTGATCCAGCTCGCCCTCCACCGCGGATGCCAGGTGTACGTGGTCACGCGGGGCGAATCGCACCGGCAGCTTGCACGGCGGATGGGCGCCGCCTGGGTGGGCGAGCGGGCCGAGGACATGCCCGTCCGGGTCGACAGCGCCATCCTGTTCGCCCCCGTCGGCGAGCTGGTGCCGCCGGCGCTGGAGAAGCTCGAGAAGGGCGGCACGCTGGCGCTGGCGGGGATCTACATGACGCCGATCCCCCAGATGGACTACGAGCGGTACGTCTTTTACGAACGGAACATCCATTCCGTCACCGCCAACACGCGGGCCGACGGCAGGGAGCTGCTGGCCGAGGCGGCCCGGATCCCCATCCGCCCGCACGTGACGACCTACCCGCTGGCCGAGGCCAACCGCGCCCTGGCCGACCTGAAGAACGACCGCGTCAGCGGCACGGCCGTGCTGGTGATGGAATGACGTTCGCCTCGGGTGCCGGAGAATGAGAACGGCCTCATGTCCCGCCAAGCGGGGCGGCAAGACAGGCCGGAGGTTTGCCTCTTGGCGTCGTTGCCGTTGCCCGGTCTGGCACCCCCAAGCTGCGCGATCCGCCAACAGCGCGCGGATCGCTGCGCTTGAGGGTGGCACCCCACCGGGTGCCCCGGACAAGCCGTCGTTCGGCTTGTCCGGCTCCCGTTGCGCCCAAGGAGCCGGACAAGCTCCGCTTGTCCGGGGCACCCCCCAGCCAAAATGCGTTTCCAACAGGCCTGCCCCCCCGGTAACCTATGGCCGTAACGGGCCCCGTCGCGCCGTCGGAGTTGTGCTTTGGATCCGAAGCCGCAGATTCAGGTCGATCCCTCCGGTCCCATGCGTCTGGTGACGCTCCGTTCGGTGGTCCTGGCCTGCGCGCTGATGCCGATCCTGGCGCTGTGGGTGGTGCAGTCGGAGCTGATCTGGTACTCGGGGCACTCGACCGCCATCTCGCTGTTCTTCCACGTGACGTTCGTGGTGTTCGTGCTGGCGCTGGGCAACCTGCTGGTCCGGCGACGCTGGGAGAGGCTGGCGCTGACCGGCCCGGAGCTGCTGACGATCTACATGATGCTGGCGGTGGCCGGGACGTTCTGCAGCCACGACATGTTCCAAATCCTCATGCCCATGCTGGCCTACCCCAAGTACGCCGCCAACCCGGAAAACCGCTGGGACGAGCTGATCCTCCGGCACGTGCCGTCGTGGGCGATCGTGACCGACAAGGAGGCCCTGGACGGGCTGGCGGTGGGCAACGCGACGCTGTACAAGCCCAACATCCTGGCGGCGTGGCTGCGGCCGCTGGCGTTCTGGTGGGTCTTTCTGCTGGCGTTGATGGGGGCGCTGCTGAGCATCAACATCATGCTGCGCAAGCCCTGGACCGAGCAGGAGCGGCTGAGCTTCCCGGTGATCCAGATTCCCATCATGCTGGCGACGGGGCTGAAGGGCCTGTTGACCAGCAAGGGGTTCTGGATCGCCTTCGCCCTGACGGGGGGGATCGACCTGCTCAACGGGGTGCACCACTTCTACCCCAACGTGCCGGAGATCCCCATCGTCAACGCCTTCGAGTTCCGCGATTACTTCGTGGAGCGCCCCTGGAGCGCGATCGCCGGGACCACCGTGAACCTGTACCCGTTCGTGATCGGGCTGGTGTTCTTCCTGCCGACGGACCTGGCGTTCAGTTGCTGGTTCTTCTTCGTGCTGTTCAAGCTGGAGACGGTGCTGACGGACGCGGTGGGGGTCCGCGACCTGCCGGGATTTCCCTTCCCCCGCGAGCAGTCGGCCGGGGGATACCTGGGGCTGGGGCTGCTGGCGCTGTGGCTTTCC
>DASRZG010000288.1:0-14807 GCA_035686585.1 Phycisphaerae bacterium | reverse complement strand
GCGCTGTCCAGAACCACGACGCCCCAAGGCTTCCCGTTCACCTCCACAGGGATGGCAAGGTATGACCGCGCAAGCCTTCGTCCTTTCGAGAGCCGTTGCCCAATCCACTCCTTCGAGACGCCTGTTAATCTAGCATACCTTTCTAGGTCCGCAGGAGGGGAATCCGCCGTGATTTCCGGCAAGTTGTCTATCGACAGGACCGTGCCTTGGACCCACACCTTCCCGGCCCACCCCTCGCACACGTTGGGATCGTCCGATATCCGGAACTTCGTTCGGTGCTTCAGCGTCAGGTGCCCGGAGCGATCCACGATCACCAGCCACTCCCGGAATCGACGTACCCTCTTGAACAGCGTCACTCGGTGCTCGTGCGGGGGATCCTGTTCCGTGTCCTGAAAGACATACTGCTGCACCAAATCCAGCAAGTGCTTAACTCCACTGCTGATCCACCGACTCGCAACAAAGCGACGGAAGCGAATGCACGAATAGGACGCCAAGGGAAGGGCGACGACAAAGATCCAGGCCCAGGCGTGGATGCCTCTGATGACTCCAGCCGCAGGACGCCAGACTCGCTCCCACCACTCGGGATCAGCCTTCAGGGCCGCACCGAGGAAGAGGGTTCCGAGCCCACAGGCGGCAGCGATCCACCCGAGCGCGACGTACAGCCAGTTCCATGACCTTCGCGCTGACATGTTGCCCCTTACAGGACGTGATGTTAGCAGAGGACCTAGGGAATGCAAAGGTCATTCTTTGTTAGAATTGCCTCGAAGGCAAACCCGGCTTTCTCCACGTTCTCCCGGGCGCCCTCCATGCGGTCGATGGCGAAGACCAGGCGGGTGATGGTCGCGCCGGCGGCGGTGAGGGTGGCCGCCGCCTCCAGGGCGGCGCCGGCGGTGGTGCCGACGTCCTCCACCAGCAGCACGCGCTTGCCTGCCACGGGCGTCCCCTCGATCAGCTTGGCCGTGCCGTAGTCCTTCCGCGCCTTGCGGACGATGGTGAAGGGCTTGCCGCAGGCCATCGACGTGGCCGCCGCCAGGGCGACGGCGCCCAGCTCCGGCCCGGCGATCACGTCGGCATCCCCGGCGAACTGGGCCATCCGCCGGCCCATCTCGGCCAGGATGTCCGGGGCGGTCTCGAACAGGTATTTGTCGAGGTAATACTTGCTCCGCCTGCCGCTGCGGAGGAGGAAGTCGCCCTCCAGGTACGCCACCTCCCTGACCCGCCGCGCCAACTGCTCCGTCGTCATGCCCATGCCGCTCTCCGATCCGTCGCCGTCTGGTTCCGCCCCCCGTCCGCCCGTGGCAATATCACACCGACGCCCGCCGGTCAACACGCCGGCAGGGGGTTGCCTGCACGGGCCCGAGGCGATAGGGTGGCCCACGCCTGCCCCCGATGGCGTAGGGGGCCGAGACGCTGTTGACGCGAGTCAGACGATGCCGGAGATGTTCCTCACCCCCCAAGGTCACCTTCACTGCCGCCCCGATGACGGAGCCGGGGCGGACCCTGCCGGTCCGGCCGGGGCGTTCGAGAGGGATTGGCGGGAGGGGCTGTTCCTGCTGGCGGCGCGGAAGGACGGCGGGCCGGAGGACCCGGCGACCCGGTACTGGCGGCAGTGGGGCCAGCGGTATCTGGTGGCCCTGTGCCACACCCCCGCGTCGCTGGAAGGGTCGGCCGTGCCGCCGCCGGACGAGGCGGCCCTGGTCACGGCGGCGCTGTCGGCGCCGCCGATGCGGGGCGGGGAGTACCTCAGCGCGTCGGTCCTGCGGGGGATCTGGGACGCGCTGGACGAATGGGTCCAGGCCCAGGTGCAGCGGGACGGCGGGCTGGAGGCGTTCCTCCGCGAGCGGGCGCCCCAGTGGCGGCAGGTGGGGCGCGTCTGCTTCCACCTGGCCGAGAACAAGGCCGATCCCGACCGCCCGTTCGCCTTCATGGCGACCTTCTCCACGGGCTTCGGCGCCGGCGGGCGGCTGAAACACATGCCGCTGCACCAGGCGCTGGACCAGTACGCCGGCGCCCGCAACCGCCCCGCCCTTCTGAAGCTGCTCGAGCCGGTCCACCAGGCCGGGAAGCGCTGCGGGTGGGTGCAGGCCATGGTGGACGACCGGACGATCTACCGGCCGATGGCCTGGCCGGCGGCGCGGGCGTACCGGCTGCTGCGCGACGTGCCCGAACTGGAGGAGGCGGGTCTGTCGATCCGCCTGCCGAACTGGTGGCGGAAACGCCCCCGCCCGCGGGTGGCGGTGACCATCGGCGACAGGAAGAAGAGCAAGCTCGGCGCCGGCGCGATGCTGGACTTCGATCTGTCCGTGGCCCTGGGCGACCAGACGCTCTCGCCGGAAGAAATCGCCAGCCTCCTGGCCGGCGAGGACGGGCTGGTGCTGTTCCACGGGCAGTGGGTGGAGGTGGACCGCGCCAAGCTCCAGGAGGCGCTGGAGCACTGGAAGGCCGTCCGGCAACGGGCCGCCGACGGCGAGATCTCCTTCATCGAGGGGATGCGCCTGCTGGCGGGCGCCCCCGCCGATCTCACCGACGACGGACTCCCCGAGGAGGAGCGCCCCTGGGCCCACGTCCAGGCCGGCGACGCCATGCGCGAGCTGCTGGAGGCCCTGCGGAAACCCGGGCGGCTCGATGCCGTCAGCCCGGGGCGCGGCCTCCGGGCGGAGCTGCGACCCTACCAGCAGGAGGGCGTGGCGTGGCTGCATTTCCTGGCGACGCTCGGCCTGGGCGCCTGCCTGGCCGACGACATGGGACTGGGCAAGACCGTCCAGGTCCTGGCGGCCCTGCTGTGCCTGTCGGATGATCCCGCCCGCCCAGACCGCAAGCCCTCGCTGCTGGTCGTGCCCGCCTCGCTGCTGGGCAACTGGCGCCGCGAGGCGGAACGGTTCGCGCCCTCGCTGAAGCTGCTGTTCCTCCACCCGGCCGAGGCCGGGCCCAAAGCCCTTAAGGAAACGGCCCAAGACCCCGACAAGACCCTGAAGGGCGTCGACCTGGCCGTCACGACCTACTCGATGCTGACCCGCCAGCCCTGGCTCGCCGAACGCCGCTGGTCGCTGGTCATCCTCGACGAGGCCCAGGCGATCAAGACCCCCGGCACCCGGCAGGCCAAGGCCGTCAAGGCCCTCGACGCCGACGGGCGGATCGTCCTGACCGGGACCCCCATCGAGAACCGCGTGGGCGACCTGTGGTCGATCTTCGACTTCCTCAACCCGGGACTGCTGGGCTCGGCCGGCGTGTTCAAGTCCTTCGTCAAATCGCTCCAGAACCGCACCCAGGACCAGTACGGGCCCCTGCGGAACCTGATCGGCCCGTACATCCTCCGCCGCCTCAAGACGGACAAGGCCATCATCGCCGACCTGCCCGAGAAGACCGAAACCCCCTGCTACTGCGGGCTGAGCAAGGCGCAGGCGAGGCTGTACCAGGGGGTCGTCCAATCGCTGGAACGGACCCTCGAGACCGCCGACGGCATCGCCCGGCGCGGCGCGGTGCTGGCGGCGATGATGCGGCTCAAGCAGATCTGCAACCATCCCAGCCAGCTCACGGGCGACGGGCAGTACGACCCGGCCGAGAGCGGCAAGTTCCAGCGGCTGGCGGAGCTCTGCGAGGAACTCGCCTCCCGGCAGGACAAGGCGCTGATCTTCACCCAGTTCCGCCAGATCATCGACCCCCTTTCCGAGCACCTCGCCGGCGTCTTCGGGCGGGAGGGGCTCACGCTCCACGGGCAGACCGCCGTCGGGAAGCGAAAGCGCCTCGTCGAGCAGTTCCAGTCCGACGACGGCCCGCCGTTCTTCATCCTCTCGCTCAAGGCCGGCGGGACGGGCCTGAACCTGACGGCCGCCACGCACGTGATCCACTTCGACCGCTGGTGGAACCCCGCCGTCGAAAACCAGGCCACCGACCGGGCGTTTCGCATCGGCCAGAGGCGAAACGTCCAGGTCCACAAGTTCATCACCGCCGGCACGGTCGAGGAACGCGTCGACGCCCTGCTGGCGGAAAAACGGCAAGTGGCCGAGGAGATCCTCGCCCCCGGCCAGGAGTTGAACGTGACGGAACTGTCAAGCGAAGAGGTCCTTTCGCTCGTCCGGCTGGACGTGAGCCGGGCGGGAATCTGAGGAAGGCAGGCCCAGAAGATGTCGTATTACGGCTTCAGACCCTACGTTTCAGTCGCCCGGCGCCGTGCCAACGCGGCCCGGGAGATGACCAGGCTCCGCAAGAAGGGCAAGCGCATCGAGCCGGTGGAGATCGAGGGCCGCACCATCGCCCGCACCTTCTGGGGCAAGGCCTGGTGCGACCACCTCGAATCGTTCCACGACTACGCCAACCGGCTGGACCGGGGAAAGCGCTACGTCCGGAACGGATCGGTCTGCCATCTGGACATCCGCCCCCGCCGGATCGAGGCGATTGTCTCCGGCTCGGAGATGTACGAGGTGACAGTCCGCGTCAAGCGGCTGGCGGAGCCCGCCTGGGCGGACATCGTCCGCCAGTGCAGCGGACGGATCGGGTCCATGCTGGAGCTGCTCCAGGGCAAGCTCTCCGACGAGGTGATGACGATCGTCGCCGACCGCCAAAAGGGCCTGATGCCCCAGCCTGGACAGATCTCCTTTCGATGCAGTTGCCCCGACTGGGCGATCATGTGCAAGCACGTCGCGGCCGTGCTGTACGGCATCGGCAGCCGGCTGGACGTGCGCCCCGAACTGCTGTTCCTGCTCCGCGACGTGGACGCCGAGGAGCTGATCGCCGCCGACGTGACCGTTCCCGCCCAGCCCCTGGACGCACCGGACGCCATCGCCGAAGACCGGCTCGGGGATATCTTCGACATCGAACTGGACGCCGACGCTCCCCCGGCCAAGTCGCCGCCACGCCCCGACACCCGGCCGAAGGCGGCGCGGAAACGCCGGCGAAAGGCCCCGGTCAAAGCGGCCGGCGCCGAGGCCGGCGCAACGCGGAGCGGGCGTAAGGCCGGCGGGACCAGGGGCACGGCCGCCGCCAAGCGAGGCTCGCGCGCAAGCGATTACACGACCGGCTCTTCGATCCGGCGCCTGCGGAAGCGCCTGGGTCTTTCCGCCCCGCAGCTCGCCGCGACACTGTCGGTCTCGCCGGGGACGATCTACCGCTGGGAGTCCGCACGCGGGCGACTCCGGCTCCACCAGCGGACCGCCGAAGCCCTGGCCCGCCTGGCCGGAGGCCAGGGGGCCTGAGGGGCCCGGGCCGCCCCGAGCGAGGGCCGGGGCGTTTGTTCTTGGCAGAACCGGCCTCGGGCCGATAACGTATCTGGGATTGCCGCAGGAGAGCCGGCCCATGGCCCAGCACGAGTTGTCGCACGACCAGCAGGTCGCATCCGTCCGCGAGACGGTCGAGAGCATCTGGATCGCCATCGTGCTGGCGTTCGTGCTGCGCGCGTTCGTGCTGGAGGCGTTCATGATCCCCACCGGATCCATGGCCCCCCGCCTGATGGGCCAGCACTTCCAGTTCGACTGCCCCGCCTGCGGATATCACTACGCCGTGGGGCCGAAGGACCCCCGCAACCCCAACAGCGGCCCGCGCGACCCGGAATGCCCCAGTTGCCGGTTCGAGACGTCTCCGCAACCCGGAGCCTATTCCTTCGGCGGCGACCGGGTGCTGGTGCTCAAATACCTCTACCGCTTCCGCAAGCCCCGGGCGTGGGACGTGGTGGTCTTCAAGAACCCGCTGAACAACCAGGAAAACTACATCAAGCGCCTGATCGGCCGGCCGGGTGAGCAGATCCAGGTCTACGGAGGGGACGTCTACGTCCGCGAAGGGAAGGACTACGACGGCAACGGCGTGATCGACGCCAAAGACTTCGAGACCCCCGAATGCCTCGCGGACGAGCAGTGCCGTTGGCACATCCTGCACAAGCCCCCCAAGACCCAGAAAGCCATGTGGCAGATCATCTACGACGATGACTTCCCCCCCGACCCGGACGTCTTCGACGCGGAGGGCAACCAGCAGTGGAAGGCGGTCTGGGACACGAAGTCGCCGTCCTGGAGGCTCGGCCTGAGGGGAGGGACGGCCTTTGAGTTCACCGGCGGCGACGTGGCCGCCGTGAATTTCACCACGGATAGAAGCCGGTTCCTCGACTTCTATGCCTACAACGGGGCCCGGTCGGGCAGCAACGTCTGCAACGACCTGAACCTGTCGTTCCTGTTCATCCCCGACTCGGCCGATTCGCGAGTGGGCCTGCACATCAGCAGCGGCGACGACCACTTCCGTGCCTGGGTCCGCGCCTCGGGGGAGGTGTCGCTCGAGCACGGCCTGGCGAACGGAGCCGGCGAGGTGACGTGGGAAGACAAGCCCTGGGGTGAGGTCCCGCTGGCCCCGCTGGAGGTGGGCAGGGGACACGAGATCGCCTTGACGCATGCGGACTACCGTGTCACGCTGTGGGTGAACGACAAGGCGGTCATCCGGTCCACCAAGAGCCAGGTCGCCCGGCTGCTGGCCGGCGCGCTGGAGGCGGTGGAGCTGGGCAGGAAGGCCCTCGATCTGCCGGTCCCGACGGTGGAGATCATCGGCGCCGGCGGCAGGAGCAGACTGCGGCACATCAAGCTGATGCGGGACGTGTTCTATACCACCCAGGGCGTGGAAGGCGATCCCGACCGGGCCGGCTGGGGCACCCCGGGCAACCCGATGACGTTGCGCAAGTTCCTCACCGAGCCTGATCTGGACGAGTTCTTCGTCCTGGGCGACAACAGCCCCAACAGCAAGGACTCGCGGATGTGGGGCACCCACGACCCGACCATACGCGGAAGCGACTACGCCCGCGAACTGGCCAAGTACAACGGCAGGACCGACGGCACGTACGCCTTCACCGTCCCCGGGCCCAAGGGCGATTACCCCTATCGCTACAACAACGGCGCGGTCCCCCGGTACAACATGATGGGCAAGGCCTTCTTCGTGTACTGGCCCGGCGGGTTCCGCATCGGGGTGCCGATCGTGCCCAACGTAGGCAGGATGCGGCTGATCCGCTGACGCCGGGGACCGGCGCGATCTGCAGGACCTTGGTTGATATGCAGATAAGTTATTCACAATGCTTCCGACGGCGCGGCCGGATGGCCCGTGTCGCCGGAATGCCATCTGTTCTCATTGTATCGTGGTTATCGGACCCGCCAAAACCGTGTAGGACTGGGCTGACATGGGTGCAAGCCGCTTTGGGAAAGTTTTTTATGCGTGCAAGAGACCGTCGCCCGCCTGGGGCGACCTGCCCTGCCTGTTGGCCGGGGGCAATCCCAGTCAGGCGGCGGGAGCCGGTGGTGGGATCGGCGGATCGGCTTATGCACATGTTATCCACACGCGGCCGCAACGGCATTTCGGCTGAAGCGGTCGGCCAGGAACTGCTGAAATGATCCTTCTGGAGACGAAAGACCTGGTCAAGCGCTATTCCGGCCGGAATGTGGTCGACCAGGTGAGCCTGTACGTGGGTCAGGGGGAGATCGTCGGCCTGCTGGGCCGAAACGGCGCCGGCAAGACCACCTCGTTTCGCATGGTCATCGGCATGATTCGCCCGAATGCCGGGCAGGTGATCTTCGAGGGGGAGGAGGTCACCGGCATGCCCATGTTCAAGCGGGCGCGGCGGGGCATGGGGTACCTGTCGCAGGAGCCCAGCGTCTTCCGCCGGCTGAGCGTGCGGGACAACCTGCTGGCGATCCTGGAAACGATGAACCTGTCGCGCGCCCGCCGCCGTGAGAAGGCCGAGCAGCTCATGGATCAGTTCGGCCTGGCGCACGTGAGCGACCACGAGGCCCGCACCCTCTCGGGGGGGGAGCGGCGGAAGCTGGAGATCGCCCGGGCGCTGGTGACCAACCCGACGATGATCCTGCTGGACGAGCCGTTCAGCGGGGTCGATCCGATCGCCGTGGGGGACCTGCAGCGGGAGATCATCGCCCTCAAGGAGCGCGGCATCAGCATCCTGCTGACCGACCACAACGTCCGCGAGACCCTCAACGTCACGGACCGCTCCTACATCATCGACAGCGGGAAGGTCCTCCGCGAAGGGGTCCCGCGCGACCTGATCAACGACGACCTCGTCCGGCGGACGTACCTGGGGCAGACCTTCCGGGGCGATGAGTTCGACGGCGGCAGGCTGCACCCGATCTGATCCGCCCGGGGCGCTACGGCTGGTTCAGAAGGTCCTCGATCTGGCGATACTGCTTGTCCAGTTCGGCGAAGGCGATCCGGACCTCATCGGCCGTGGCCGGGGGCTGGAGCACCACCTCCATGCCCTGCAGGTTCAGCTTCGGCACGATCTGCGCCTCGTAGGCGTCGCGCAGCGTGATCAGCCGCTCCAGCAGTTGCTGCTTGTTGGGACCGGCGTAGTCCTTCTCGACCCGGCGCGGCGCCCGGGTGCCCAGCATGACGTGGATGCCGCGAAGGGGCCCCAGGTCGGGGGGGTCCTTCTGGAGCCCCGCCCGCGCGTTCACCCACGACTCGTGCAGCAGCCCCAGGACATACTCGGAGTTGCTGGCTTTCTTCCTCCCTCTGCCGCACCCCCCCAACGCCCAGGGGGAGCATAGGACGGCGGCGACGAGGATAGACAGAATCGCTTTGGCTCGCATGAGGTGCCTACTCCAAACTGGCCGTGAACGCCGTCTGGGGAACAATGTGATGCATCGTGCCCCACGTGGGGATGAAGTCGTCCCAACTGTTGAGCTTCATGCCGTTCCAGCTTCCGCCGTTGGGCATGGTTCCCACGTCGGTGCGCTTCAACTCTTTCTTGGCATCGGCGGCGACGTGCCCGTCGGCGTAGAGGATGTTCGGGCTGCCGGGATGCCGCGCGCCGTTCAGCGCCGCCCACCCGTTCATCCCCTGCGACTGGGGCCCCACGTGCCAGCCCGGCAGCAGGCCCTCCCGGCTCCAGGAGCCGTTGGGCCAAGTGAGCTCGGGCATGGTCTCGTAGTCCATGCTGTCCCACGCCTCGGCCACATGGGAGGGCTTGGCGATCTCCTCCGGCTTGATCGCCTGGGCGATATACCACGTGTTCTGGTTGACCAGCCAGAGGTCGTAGCCCAGCCAGCCGGTGTTGTCCCACGCCTGCCAGCCCAGCGTCGGCGACCAGCACGACGTGGGCCAGCGCCCGGAAGGAAGCGTCCCGCCGATCGGCCGGCCCGCCGCCCGTAGCGTGTGGTTCCACTGGTACCCCGCCGCCACCCGGTGCAGCGCCACCTTCATCAGCGGATGCGTGTTGGTGGGCAGGGCCTTGTCCGCCTTCCGGATGATCGTCACGTAGTCCATCGCCGGGCAGAAGGCCTGCTCCCAGCACTCGTCCAGCTCCCACTCGCTGAAGTTCCAGATCCCTCGCTCCTTGCGGAACGCCCTCTCGCCCATCGCCTGGAGCACCCCGTAGAACTTCGGCCAGCCCCAGGGCTGGAAGCGCGAGTCGCCCATGGGAGGATACGAGTCGTCCTCCTTGAGGTACATCAGACTGCCCTTGCCAAAGGCGTGCACCTGGGCGCCGCAGGTGGCCTTGCGGGCCAGGTCCAGCGCCCTGCGCAGCGCGGGCATCAGGATCGTGACCAGCAAAGCGATGATCCCCACGACGACCAACAACTCCACGAGTGTGAAGGCCCTGCGTCTTGACTGGCGCATATTCGATCTCCCGCGGGATTCCGCCGATCGCCGGGCCCCCGATTGGGAGCCTTCGCGCGCGGCTGGATGTGCCAACGCCGACCATATTGTACCCCCCGCCCCCATGCCGGGAAAGCCCAAACTCGACCCCGGGTGCAGGACCTTTCCTGCGCTGGGCCGAGACCGGCCGGAAAAAACCGGATGCCGGAAACAAGGCTCCGGCCCGTGCGTCTAAACTGGTGTGGTGCAGAAGGAAGGAGGTTTAGAATGCGCGCCTTCATCGCCGCAGTCCTGTCGCTGCTGATCGCCGCGGGCGGGGTGGGGGGGCAGGATTCCTCCCGGATCGCCCCCTCCGGCAATGTCCTGACGGAGTACCTCGACCGGGCCAACATCCATCCGCCCGTCCGCGTGGGCCGGCTGACGGTCTTCCCCGTCGTGCTCACCGATTCCCACCGGCTCGGCGACGTCCTGACGATGGACCAGGCCCTCCGGCGGGGGGTGCTGGTGATCGAGGAGCTGGAGAGCGCCCAGGTCGGCAGGGCGAGGTTCGTCAACAAGTCCTCCCGGCAGATGATCTTCCTGATGGCCGGGGAGGTGGTCACCGGCGGGCGGCAGAACCGCACGCTCACCACCGACGCCCTGCTGGCGCCGGATTCGGCCACCATCCTGCCGATGTACTGCGTTCAGAAGGGTCGGTGGGAAGGCAAGGCCGATTTCGGCGGCCACAACTACGTCGCCCCCCAGGCGGTTCGCGAGCGGGCGGCGCAGAAGGCGGGCCAGGACGAGACGTGGGCGGAAGTCGCCCGCGCCAACCGCCGCCTGGGAAGCGCCACCGCCAGCGAAGACCTGGCCGAGGCCATGGCCAGCCCGGAAAACCTCCGCCAACTGGACGAGCTCCGCAAGCGGATCACGCCGCGCCTGCCGGAAGGCTGCGTCGGCGTGGTGGTCTCCGACGGCGGGCGGATCGTGGGGGCGGACCTGTTCAACGACCCCGACCTGTTCGCCGCCATGCGGGACAAGGTGCTCAACAGCTACCTCAGCCAGTACCACCTCGGCGCCGCGCCCGAGCATCGCATCGTGCCCGAACCGCCCAGCCAGAACGACGTGCGGGACTATCTCCAGGCGTGCTATCGCGCCCGCGTCACGGCCGCGGACATGCGCGGCGTCGGGCAGGTGTGGGACATCCGCGGCGCCCGCGACGGGCAGATGCTGACGTACGGGACATCGCTTCCCGTCCCCCTGCGCGGCGACGGACGCGGGCCGGGCATCGTTCGCCCGGGACGCCAATACATGGTCCACCTGGCCCTGATGCAGCGCGTGGTCCCGGTCAAGCCCGGGCCCATCGTCCCGATGCCCAGGCCCATGCCCCGCCCCAGGCCGATGCCCTGGCCGGAAGAGGACAGGTAGGCCCCGCCAACCATCCAGATCGATTCCCGCGGGCCCTGAGCGCGGACGGCCGGACAAGCCAAACAACGGCTTGTCCGGGGCACCCGGTTCCCGGCCGGAACTGATGGGATCCCGCTCGAGGCCGTTCAATCCCCCGGCCCGGCCGGAGGCGGGTTGGCGGCGGTGAAGCCCATCCAGGACAGGAAGTCCGGGCAGGTCCAGCGCACGGTGTACCCGTCGACGCGCCGCCCGTCGAAAACCCGCAGGTCGGCGGCGTCGGCGTGCTCGGTGTGTTTGTAGGTCAGTTCGACTACGGCCGGGGCGCCCAGATCGAGCGGTTTGACCTTCCCGATTCGTTTGACCGCCTCGGCGGCGCCGGCGCGGATCAGTTTGGCGGTGCGTTCGGGCGGCAGGCAGGTGGCCCCGTGGCGGGCGTGGCCCTTCTTGACCGCGACGGTCACCGTATCGGGCCCAAGCAGCTCGGCCACCTCGGCGCAAAGCTTCTGGCACCCGGTGGCCATGATCACCGGCACTCCCACCGCCCCCGCCAGCGCCCCATCGATCCCCACCTCGCCGACCTCCCTCCCGTTGACCGTCAGCCGGAACCAGTTGGCGCTGCTCATGGTGTGCTCCAGGACGCCGTGGAGCGTCCCGGCCCTGGCGTGGTAGCCCAGCAGGATCAGCCCGTCAAAGCTGCCGTCCATGCCCGCCCAACGGACGCCGTTGGCGGAGGTGCCGCGGCGGTAAGACGCCCTCCCGTCCAGCCTGGGCAGGTAGTGGTTGAAGGACCCGGCGTGGTTGTCCCAGACGACGATCTCATGGACTCCGGCGTCGGTCAGGCCCGCCACGGCGGCGTTGACGTCGCCGACGGCCAGCTCCATCCCCTCCCCGTACAGCCGTCCGTCGGTGGAGGTCTGGTCCCGGCAGGTGATCCCGGTGATGCCCTCCATATCCACACCCATCATGATCTTCACGCGCGTTCTCCTTCGCCGTTGGGAATCGGCAGTTCGAAGTGGCCGGGGGAGCGGCTCAGGGGGAGGGCCTCAGGGCGGCCAGGAGGACCTTGGCCTGCTTGCCGGCGCGGGTCTCGGGGAACTCCCGCGTAATCTCCAGCAGGATGTCCACCGCCTTGTCGCTCATCTCGTTTCGCAGGTAAAGTTTGGCCAGTTCCAGGCGCTTGTCCGCCTCCTGCTCGGGGTCGACGGGCACGTTGGTCTTCGCCGCCGGCGGCAGCGCCGGCAGGGCGTCCAGCTCGTCGGTGACCACTCCCTCTACCGCGGGCGGGTCCCAGCGGAAGTCGCGCTGGCTCCTGGGCACAGGGACCTCCGCCTGCTCCTGGAGGCGTTTCAGCTCCTTCTGATACCGGGCGAGCTCTCCCAGCACGGCCTCTCCGTCGCGGCGCCCCTGGCGGACCTGCTCCCGGAGGGCGCTGACTTCCTTCTCCCCTTCGGAGATCCGGTCGTACAGCTGGCGGCGCCGCTCGGGGTCGCGGGGGGGCAGGACGATGATGTTGCCGTTGGGGTCGCGGACCGTCCGCGGGCCGTAGTACTGCCGCAGCTCCCGCCAGAGCTTGTCAATCTCGTCGTTGCGGTCGTCGATCTCCGCGTTCAGCCGGCGCAGCTCCCGGTCCACCGCCACCGCGCGGAGGCGGGACGATTCGACCGCATCCTCCGCCGCGGCGATCTGATCGGCGATCTGGCGGGCGGCCTGGCCGCGCTTGCGGTACGCCTCGGCCACCTCCTTGTGGGCGCGGGCGAAGATGGCGTTCTTCTCCAACCGGCCCCGCATCCGGGCCAGTTGCCGCCGGGTCGAGTCGGGCACCCGCGGCAGCGAGGGATCCTCTTCGTACCACGCCGCCAATTGCCCGGCATTATGGAGGATCGACGGGTCGTCCGGCGTCAACTCCACCGCCCGCATGGTGGCCGTGAAGGCCTCCACCAGGTCCCCGCGCTTGCCGTAGTGGTATCCCACCACCCCCCAGGCCGTGCCGTCCTCCACGCCGAGCCGGGTGAGAATCTGCGCCGGGTAGAAGGCGATCTGGGGCAGGCCCATCCGCAGCATGCGGCGCATGTAGGCCTTGTGAACGGCGACATTCATCCGGTCGATGGCGGTCGCGCGGGCGTGGGCCCCCATCACCTCGCGGTAGTCGTCGCTCTCTTGGATGACCTTCAGAAAGGGCTCGATGCGCTCCGCCACCGAGGCCGCGGAGGCGGTGGTCGGCGCCGTGGCGGGCCCCGAGGCGGGACGCGTATCCTGCGCCGCCGACCAGGCGGCCGCGGCCATCACCAACGCCCCCGACACCGTTGTCGCGATGCGACCTGTCCTCATAGCCCGATTCCCTGACTGCCCGCCCGACAGGCGCCATTGTAATGCATGCCGGGCCGATTGCCCACCTTCAGCCCGGAATCAATCGGGGACAGTCCTTCATGAGCCTTTCGCTCACCCACAAGGGATGAAAACTTCGCGTTCCCTCGGGTGCCCCGGACAAGCCGCAGTCAGGCTTGTCCGGCTTGCCACCGTGGAGGAACGGCGCCGGACAAGCTCCGCTTGTCCGGGGCACCCCGATTTCCAAGGCAGCGTCATCGCGGCGGATGCGGATTGACCGGGCCCCGGCCGGGGCATACGATGACCCCATGATCGTCGTCATCGACAACTACGACAGCTTCACCTACAACCTGGTCCAGCGGATCGGCGAGCTGGGCCGGGCGGACGAGATTCGCGTCTTCCGCAACGACGTGACGGACCCGGCCGCCGTCGAGGCCGACTGCCATCCGACCCACCTGATCATCTCCCCGGGCCCGTGCACACCCAACGAGGCGGGCGAGAGCATGAACTTCGTCCGGCACTTCCACGGCAAGGTGCCGATCCTGGGCGTCTGCCTGGGCCACCAGTGCATCGGGCAGGTCTTCGGCGGCAAGGTCGTCCGGGCCGGGCGGCTGATGCACGGCAAGACCAGCCAGATCCGGCACGACGGCAGGACGATCTACACCGACCTGCCCAACCCCTTCACCGCCACCCGCTACCACAGCCTGATCGTCGATCCCGAGGGCCTCGACGAGGACTTCGAGCAGACGGCGTGGACCGTGGATCAGAACGAGTTGATGGGCATCCGGTCCAGGACGCACCCCACCGAGGGCGTCCAGTTCCACCCCGAGAGCTTCCTGACCGACATCGGCCACAAGCTGCTGGAGAATTTCCTGAAACTGTAGCACGCGGGCGTTGCCCGCGAGGGAACCGGGAGCCGGGAGCTAGGAACCGGGGAAGCGAAGCTATCCGGGCTCGCCGGGAGATGGCGGCGGGCCGGGGCGGGGGCGCTTCGAACGGACGATCAGCAGGACTACCGCCACGATCACCACGCAGACGATCAACCCCAGGGCCGCGGCCGCAAGCGGGAGGAGCGTAACGATCGGCGTGGGCGGCCCTGCGGGCCCGCCGGACGCAGATGCCCCGGCCGGCGTGGCCTGGAGCGAATCCAGGACGCCCTTCAGGTATCGCTCCAACTCAGCTTCGCGCTCGTCGTCGCTCGAGACGGTAACTACGATGAGCCGGGGCTGGAGCGGGATCTCCACGGCCACGAAGCGGGTGGTCTTGCTCCCGTCCGAGATCCGCGTGAGGACGCCCGGCACCTGCCGGCCCTGCCACACGCGCTTGACTGGCTGAGATTCCATCGCAGCCGCGCTTCCCTCGAGCGTAGCGCGTATCTTGCCCGCTGGCCCCAAGGTCGCCCCCCGTGGGAGGCGCTCGATCGTGATCGACACGGACGACGCGCCGCCGCCGGGCGACTTCTCGGTCAGCGAGTACCCGTTCAGCACGTCGCGGCCAGAGCCACCGGCATAGTACACGGGTTG
>DASRZG010000287.1:0-4039 GCA_035686585.1 Phycisphaerae bacterium | reverse complement strand
GTGGCCATGGCGCTGTTCGTCTCGGCCGCGGCGGTGGTCGGGTCGGCAATGCTCAGCGCCGCCAACGCCGTGGAGGACCTCCGCCTGGAGACGGAGGCGACCAACCTGGCCCAGTCGGTCTTGACGGACTTGGCGGCCGGGCGGATCGAGCTGGCCGACACCGAGCCGACCACCTACGACCTCGACACGACCACGGCCGAGGACGACTCCGACAAGGGCTTCCCCTGGACCTACCAGATCGTGACGGAGGACCTCTCCGACGCGACCAACCTGCTGCGGGTGACGGTGATCGTCCGCAGCACGGACCCGTCCATCCGCCAGTCCTGCAAGCTGACCCAGTGGATGCTGGCGCCGGCGCTGGAGGGGGCGCCCGAGGAAGGGTACGACGAGGGGTTCGAGGAGGAAGGGCTGTGAGCGAATTCCAATCTCCAATTTCCAATTTCCGATTTCGCCGCACCGGCGGTGCGCGCGGGAAATGGGAAATGGAAAATGGGAAATGGAAAATGGCCCCGGGCTTCACCCTCCTCGAAGCCGTCCTGTCCCTGTCCCTGACGGTGATGCTGCTGGGGGGGGTGTACACCTTCTACCACGCGACGCTGGCGGGGCGGGAGGATATCCACCAGGCCGCCGGGCGGATCCTCGCCCAGCGGCGCGTGCTGGAGATGATGACGGAGGACCTGCGGTCCGGGATGCTGCTGGCGACGGTCCAGACGGGCCTGTCGGGCACGGCGGAGGGGTTCAGCATCCCCCGCGCGGTCCTCCCGCCGGCGCCGGTGTTCCTGGTCGGCGCCCAGGCGGGCGCCGGCGACGTGGCGCCGGCGGCGGAGCCCGACCTGCCTGCGCCCCTGCCGCCTTCCCACGACGTCCAACTGGTGGGCTACCGCCTGTACCGGTACGAGGACGAAGACGGCGTCGAGCACATCGGCGGGATCGAACGGACCTGCCAGCGGACGATCATGGCGGCGGCGGCCGAAGAAGGAGCCGACATCGAATCGGTGGTGCTCACCGAGCACGTCCAGTTCCTTCACGTGTCGTACTGGGACCCCGCCGGGGGCGAGTCGGGCGCGTGGGTGGACTCGTGGAGCGACCCCCAGCCACCGAAGGCGGTGCTGATCCGCATCGGCAGCGAACCCCTGGAGGAGGGGATCGATCCCAAGGAATACCCGTACCGGACGCTGTGGCGGGTGATGCACGTACCGAGCAAGTCGTCGCTGTTGACGGCCCTCGGCGGGGCGGGGCGGGCCGCCCGGGCGTCCGGCGAGGGCGGGGAGGAACGGCCCGAATGACGACCCGGCCCGGACAGAGAGCTGGCGGCACGGTGCTGGTGGTGGTGCTGGTGGTGGTGGCGATCCTGTCGGTGGTGGCGATCAGCGAGATGTACCTGGCGCGGAGCCAGGCGGGCGCCCAGGCCTCGTACCGGTGGGGGCAACAGGCCCGGGCGGCGGCCATGAGCGGCATCTGCCGCGCCATGAGCGCCCTGACGTCCGAGGCGGAGCTGGCCCAGGACGTCCTGGACAACCCCGTGCTGTTCCAGGCCCAGCGCGTCAGCGACGACGAGGACGGCCAGCCGTGGTACTTCACCGTCTACGCCGAAAACGCCGCCGATCCCGGCGCGCACCGCTATGGGGTGGAGGACGAGGCCGGCAAACTGAACCTGAACTTCGCCCCTCCCGGGGCCCTGGCCGCCCTGCCGGGCATGACGGCCGAGCGCGTGGACTGCCTGCTGGACTTTCTCGACGGCGACAGCGACGTCCGCGACCAGGGGGCCGAGCAGGAATACTACGACGCGCTGCCCCGGCCGTACGTGATCAACAACAGCCCGCTGCGGACGCTGGAGACGCTGCTGCTGGTCAAGGGCTTCGACGCCATGACGGTGCTGGGTGAGGACGCCAACCGTAACGGCCTGCTGGAGCCGAACGAGGACGATTCGGACGAGTCCTTTCCGCCCGACGACGGCAACGGGGAGCTGAACCTGGGCCTGACCCGGCTGGCGACGGTGCTGACGTACGAGCCGGACGTGGACAACGAGGGGAACCCGCGGATCAACATCGCCGCCCCCGACATGGTGTCGTATCAGCGCAACCTTCAGAACGCGGGCCTGGACCCCCAGACGGTCGAGTTTCTGGTCCGGGCGGCCGAGAACCGGATCCCGTTCACCGACCCCTCGCAGCTTCTGGGGATGACCATCGAGGTCCCCGCCGGGGGCTCCGGCCCGAAACCGCCGCGCCCCCCGCGCCCCCCGAGGCCCCCCAGCGCCCCCGGCGGGCAGATGCAGCAGTTGTCCAGCGGGGTGACGGCGGCGAACCTGTCGGTGGTGATGGACAAGCTCTCCTGCACTCCGCCGGTGGCGGGGGGGAATCGGCCGGGAGGCGGGCAAGCTTATCGCGTGGGCCGCGTTAATCTTAACAGCGCTCCCAAGGAGGTGCTTGCTGCGCTGCCGGGACTGAGCGAAACTGCGGCCCAGCAGATCGTGGACCTCCGCGAGACGCTGGATGCGGAGGAACGATCCACGACGGCGTGGGTTTACGCCCAGGGCGTGGTCTCCGCCGAGGAGTTCAAGCAGGCGGCGATGTGCCTGACGGCCCGGAGCTACCAGTACCGGGTGCGATCATTCGGCTACAGCCCGACCTGCGGGCGGTTCTGCGTGCTCGAAGCGGTGGTCGACCTTGCCTCCGGCAGGCCGGAGATCGTCTATCTGCGGGATCTGACCCGCCTGGGACCGCCGCTGGCGCCGCTGGGCGAAGAGCGGTAAGTGGCAGGATGTGCGCATGGATCTGGTCAAGCGAAAGCATAGGTACGTTGCGATCGACGTGGACCGCCGCCAGGTCCGGCTGGTGATCTTCGAGTGCGCCGGCCGGAAGTTCTCGATCCAGGGCCTGCACACCGCGGCGATCGGCCCGGGGGTGGACGCGGGCGACGCCGCCTCGCTGGGGGCGTTCCTGGGCACGGTGGTGGAGCAGTTGGGCCTGGCCGGGTCGCGGGCGATCATGTGCGTGGAGCGTTCGCAGGCGGTCCTGAAGAGCCTGGCCCTGCCGCCGGCGGCGGACGCCAGTGAGCTGGCGTCGATGGTGCGGTTCCAGGTGGGCAAGGAACTGCCCTTCAGCGCGGACGAGGCGGTGGTGGACTACACGCACGGCGCGCATTGGGGGGCCGGCGAATTGGCGGAGGGGGGACCGCAGAGCGTCTCGATCCTGGCGGCGGCGGTGCGGCTTCCGGTGATCGACGCGGCACGGGAGGTCTGCGAGCGGGCGCATCTGCACCTCAAGCGCCTGGGTCTGCGGCCGTACGCGAATCTGCAGGCGGTGTACCGGTGCGTCCGGGCGACACCGGGCGAGCGGATCCTGCTGGTGGACCTGAACGGCGAAGAGGCCGAGATCGACCTGATGTGCAACCGGACGCTGGAGTTTTCGCGTTCGGCGGCGGTGGCGCCGACGGCGGGTCCGGAGCCTCCCGACGGGTTGGTCCGGCGGATCGTCGGGGAGGTGACGCGGTCGCTGCAGAGTTTCCAGGCGGTCCAGCGCGGGGGGCCGATCCACGCCTGCCTGGTCGCCGGGGACACGGGCCTGGAGAAGCACGTCACGCGGGCGCTGTCGGAACAGCTGAAGGTCCGCTGCGAGATGTTCGCCCCCGGGGGCGGCTTTTCGATCCCCTCGGGCCAGTCGGTCAGTGGGTTCGCCGCGGCGTTGGGCCTGGCGGCGGGCCAGGCGGACGAGTCCCTGCCGTTCGACTTCCTGAACCCCAAGCGGCCCGCGCCGCCGCGGGACCGGCGGAAGATCTATGCCGGGCTCATCGCGGCGGTGGCGGTGCTGCTGGTGGCGGCGGGGACGGTCACCGCGGGCCGGTACTTCAGCCGGCGGGCCGGCGACATCCTCCAGCTCCGCAACGACCAGAAGGCGCTGCAGACGCAGAAGAAGTCGCTGGACGATCTCGCCAAGCGCGTCAATGGAGTGGAGAAGGAGCTCGCCGCCCAGCAGGACTGGCTGGCGCACCTGCGTTTCCTCTCCGAGGCGCTGCCGGACGCCCGGGAGGTGTACATCCG
>DASRZG010000286.1:0-7773 GCA_035686585.1 Phycisphaerae bacterium | reverse complement strand
CACACGGCCGCGTACAACAACGAGGGCGTCAAGGGCTGGTGCATGAACAGCCAGCGCGTCTGCCAGCTCCACGAGGTCTTCAAGAACATCGACTATTACGAGGGGACCATCTGCATGTGGGTCCGCAAGGACCCGTTCGTCCGCAACGAGAACACGTATGTGCCCGATCCGGCGGAGACGGCCAAGATCGGCAGCGGCCGCGGCAACGCCGGCGAGACGCTGCTTACCGTCGGCGGGGGCCAGCGGCTCGGCTCGGCCGCCACCGGCCTGACCCTCCGACGCTTCCGTTCCTGGAAGGGCAAACCCGGCTACCTCCAGTTGACCTATCAGCTCATGGGCCGGCGGCTGATCGTCTGCCAGGCCGGACCGTTCGAGTGGACCGAGACCTGGCGGCACGTGGGCATCCTCTGGTCGGTCAAGGACCGCCGGCTGGAGCTGTATCTCGACGGCAAGCTCGCCGCCAAGGCCGACCCGGGCCCGCTGAAGGAGTGGTACACGGCCCCGTGGGACAACGGGGAGGCGGCCGGGCACGGGCTGGTGCTGATCTCCTCCGACCACGGCCTCTGGTGCGGCACCTGCCGCGACGAGGTGTACATCTACAACCGGGCCCTGACGGCCGAGGAGATCGAGGCCAACAGGAAGGCGGCCCAGAGGTGAGCGGGTGAGAGAGACGACCCGAAATGGACCCGGGCGAGGCTACCGGCGCAGATGGAAGCGTGCGCCCGTCGAGAAGCGCCGCGCCGCCGCCGCTTCGCTGGGCGACGTGTTCGCCTCGCGGCGGGTCCGCGGACTGCTGTGGGCGGCGCTGATCCTCTCGGTGGCCGTGCACGGAGTGACGGTGCCGCTCCTGGGCCGGGGCCTGCAGGGCGGGGCCGGCCTGGCGGCGGCCGAGGGCAGCTACCTCCAGAGGGTCATGCAGAAGGAGCGAGCCAAGAAGGTCTCCAAGAAGGTCAAGGACATGATCACGATGCCGCCGCCCCCGCCGGAGCCGGAGGTGGTGGTCGAGCGCGCCCTGGACGAGTCCCTCACCAGCGACGTGGCCAAGGTGACCGCCGGCCTGCTCAACGTGGAGCTGCAGAACGAGCTGACCCACTACGTCTCGACCAACCTCAAGGACGAGCTGGCCGCGGCCGCCCGGGACATCGCCACCGGCAAGCTCAGCGAGGACGAAATCGAGGCGCTTCACCGGAAATTCCAGGACAAGGCCCACGAGATGACGGTCCAGTGGCGCCAGGAGTACCTGGAAAAGACGCAGCTCGAGCGGGCGGCGATGAGCACGACCGAATGGTACGAGTCGGAAGTCTCTCGCACGCTCGTCAACAACATGTACTACGAGCTGTTCCTGCGCCCGCACAACCCGGCGTGGCGGTTCTACGTCCGCGTGACGGGAAGGGCCCAGGGGCGGGACGCCTTCATCATCGCCTCACGGGACTTCGGCAACCGCCTGGGGCTGTTCGACCTGGCCCTGGCCGGCCGGCAGCACATCGAGGACGCCCCCGACGCCTCCTGGCCGGGTGCGAACCCGGAACAGGCCAAGTGGCTCCGCCAGCGCCTGACGGAACTGTGCAACGGCACGGAGATGCGCTACCGGCACAACTACGCTCCCGAAGCGTCCGTCCGGCAGTTACTGGACTTTCACATAACCATGTACGTCCCCCACCGGACGGACGACGCCGAGAAGATCCGCGCGGGCCTGAAGGCCGCCCAGGAGGAGGCCTTCGCCGCCGCCGAGGCCTACGTGGCCAAGGCCGAGGCGGGCGCGGACGCCAAGGCCCTGGAGGCCGCCCGGGACGCGGTCTTCGCCGGTTTCAAGGCGGTCGCCTCGGCCGCCGGTTCGGTCCACGCCCTGCACCTGAAGCGAAGCGAGGGCGATTACGACGGGCTGAACCGCTCGGTGAAGACGGAGATCATGACCGGCCCCACGCGCGAGACGGTCTACAAGCGGTGGATCGACATTCTCGTGGACGGGTTGGAGCCGATGATCCGCGACTTCGCCCGCGGGCAGTTCAAGAAGGGGATCATCGTCCACAAGGACGGCGTGGACGAGGCCATGAAGGAGTTTCCGCGGACCGTCGTGCCGTTGCTGCGGCGGGACATGATGCGCCTGATTCCGCAGAAGCGGTTCTACGAGATCTGCTTCGATCCCTATCAGCACCACAGCGAGGTCACCGAGCAGCGCGGGCCGCCGAATGAGGCGGAGGTCCAGGCCGAGCGGAAGATGGTGGCCGACGCGGTGGCGGCCGGCGGCGACGCCAAGGCATACGTCGAATGCCGGCGGGCGGAGATCGCCGCCCAGTGGGGCCAGGCCGTCGACGAACTGGGCGAGGAGATGCTCACGCGCGTGTTGACGGGCAACCTGCTGTTCCGCAACATGGGCGTCTTCGTCGAGGGCGTCGATTACTCCGACAAGGTCCAGGAGAAGCTGGACGCCCGCGCGGCGGCCCTGAAAGGGCGCGGACAGGACCTGGCCAAGCTCACCGACGACGGCGTCCCGGACACCTCGGCCCCGCTGGTCGCGATGATCTTCGGCGCCAGCAAGGGGCACGGGGCGAACCTCGAGCCGGTCGTCACGGCCATGACCCCGCGGACGATGGCCCTTTACGATCGCCCGCAGGCGGTCCTCACCGGCGGGCCGTTCCAGCCGCCGCCGGCGCCGCGCCCGTGGGGATTCGAGGAGCAGCCGACGGTCGAGGCCACCTTCGCCAACAGCCCGCGTTTCGAGGGCATTCCCTTCCTGACGAAGTTCCCCAACCTCGACGGCAGCCTGTCGGACTGGGGCAGGATCCGCCCGCTGATGCTTCGGCCCCGCGGCGGCGGCCCGGCCGTGCTGGTCTACGCGGCGTGGAACTACCAGGGGTTCTTCTTCGGCTACCAGGTCGAGGAGGACATCGAGCGGTTCTACTATCCTTCGCTGTGGCAGCAATGGGGCAACCATAACACCGGCGACATCGGCTACAGCAAGGTAGCCGGCGTGGACTGGGCTTATCGCGGCGACTATCTCCAGCTTCTGTTCGACACCCTCGACGCCCGCAACGACAACCGGGGCGAGCCGCACACGCAGGAGTTCGTGGTCTTCCCCCGCGGCACCGAGAGCGACCCCACCCTCCCGGGCATCGAGCGTGTCATCGCCAGCCAGCGCGACGCCCAGACCAAGGAATACCGCGGCGTCAAGAGCACCTGCACGATCTTCCCCGCCCAGCCCCCCGCCGCCAACGGCCCGGACGGCAGCGGGCCCTACCGCGTCACGCGGTTCCATGAGAAGGGATACACCTGCGAGGTGTTCATCCCCCGGACCCTGTTCAAGAGCCCCGTGTTCGCCCCCGGCTGGTACCTGGGGTTCAACGTGGCCGTGGGCATCGGCGTGCAGGGCCCGTACCGGCAGTTCCGCGGCCAGGCGTGGTCCTCCGACGACCGCGATCGGGCCGACCGCCCCGCATCCTGGGGCGACCTGCTCCTGCTCGGCACGGATCCGCAGATTGCCGTCCAACTGGCGCGGGAGGGCTGGCCGCCGGCCACGGCGATCACGCCCGGATACTCCTACCTGCTGACCGTCGCGGATCCCGATCGCAACGTCAGCCCCGCCGTCGAGGACACCGTCCTGGTCAGCGCCGAGGTCGGAGACCACGGCGGGCGGGAGGTGCCCGGGGCGGACGTGGAGGTGTATGTCCTGAAAGAGACGGGCAAGAACACGGGCCTGTTCCGCGGATTCGTCGACACCCAGCCGGGGTCCGGACGGCAGGTCCAGGCCGTGCTGGAGCTCATGCCGCTGCAGGAGGTCCGGTTCGGGTACGTGGATTTCGCCAACGCCAAGGGGCAACGCAATGTCATCAACGAGATGAGACTCCCGGTCGCGGCCCCGGTCAGCCGGGCGGTCGGCGTGGCGTCGGCGGCACAATGACGAGGCAGGATCGAATGGCACGGACACGGCACGAGCGGCTTGCAGGTCTGGCGTGGTTGCCGGCCGTTGTGTTTCTGGCGGCAGCGGCGGGCGGATGTGAGGACTCGGCTGCATCCCGTCCCCCAGCGACCTCGACGCCATCCACCCGGCCGGCCGAGAAACCCATCGACCCCGAGTTGCCGGAGGGCGTCACCGACCAGACCGACGCCGGCATGGAGATCTTGGTCAAGAACCCGCGCCCGGACCGCCGGGACGACGAGGGCGCCTACCGGAAGGACGACAAGATCCCCGTCGGCCGGCTGGTCGGGGCCGTCAAATGGGCCGACCCCGTCATCCCGCGGGCGGAGGCGTCCAAGCTGCTGAACACGCCGCTGGATCTGCGGGGGGCGGACCGGATCCCCGATCCGCAGCCCGGGGAGACCGAGTACTACGAGAATCTCAAGCTCCAGCGCCCTTACGACTTCGTCGCCGGGGACCCGGACTATCATCCGACCGGAGTGGTGCTGATCGTCCGCGACGTCAAGGTCGGGCGGCGGGACAGATTCGTCCGTCCGACCTTCATGGTTCGCCAGGGGCATTTCCGTCCGCACATCCTGTTCAGCCCCCTCGGCGATCGGGTCATGTTCGGGACGTACGATTCCTACCCGACGGACCTGCGGATGGTGTGTCTGGCGACCGGGCGGGGCGTCCTGCAGGACAAGGTCAGCGCCTTCGATCGGGACACGATCAAGCCGCTGGGCGGCGGCGGACTGCATTACACCGCCCGCCCCACGATGCTGCAGTCGGAGGTTTTGACCGAGGCCGGCGCCTACGAGATCAAGGGGACGCGCCACCTGTGGAAATCCGCCTACGTCTTCGCCCTTGAGAACCCATACGCCACGGTCGTCGAGGGACCATGGAGCGGCCGGGGACGGTTCGAGTTCGCCGACCTGCCGGTGGGGACCTGGACGATCGACGTGTGGCACCCGGCCTGCAAACCGGTCCAGTCCAGCTATACCGTCACGGTGCGGAAGGACGAGACGACCGAGCTGGCGGTGCTGATCCACCCGCCGGCCTTCCTCCGGCGCCCCGCGGAAGCGGCGAAGCCCTGAGGAAGGCAAAAGAAACCTGTTTCGGCAGGACAGGTTTTGACCATTCGCACTGTCGGATCACCGGCCTGCCGGGATGGGCGTGGCGATGACTGAGACGACTGAACCGGGACGCATCAGCTCCACGCCGCCATGCCGCGCCCTCATCATCGCCGGGCCCAACGGGGCGGGGAAGACCACCTTCGCCAGGGAGTTTCTCACGGGAGAAGGCGACTGCCCGACATTCATAAACGCCGATCTGATTGCCGCCGGTCTTTCGCCGTTCCGACCGGAAATGGCGGCGGTTGAGGCCTCACGCCTGATGTTGGAGCACGTTCGCAGAAGCGTGGCGAGACGCCAGGACTTCGCCATTGAGACGACCCTTGCCGGGCGTGCCTACTTACGGATGATCCCCCAGTGGCAAGAGGCGGGCTACTGGGTCGACCTGCTGTTCCTCCGCCTGCCGTCGGCGGAACTTGCCATCGAACGCGTACGACAGCGCGTGGCGCAGGGCGGACATGACATACCTGAAAGCGATATCCGCCGCAGATTCGATCGAGGTCTCCGGAATTTCCGAGACAAATATCGCTACACTGTCGATGCTTGGCAAGTGTACGATGCCAGCGAATGGCCGCCGGTCCTTCTAGAGGAGGGCGTTAACACATGATCCGCCGGCGTGGACGAGATCACAATCTGGACGGGAGCCGAACAGCCATCATCCGCGCCGCGAGGCGGGCCGCGGAGGTCGCCCGGCAGCACCATCAGCCCCTCGTGCTCTGGCGGAACGGGCGAGTTGTCAAGATCCTCCCCGACGACCTGCCTCCCCTTCCTGACAAGGCGCCACGGCAAGGCGAAGATTGAGCCTCAGTCGGATTCGTCGAGCCACTGGCCAGTTTCCCCCCGGGTTTCACGTCCGCCGCGTCCGTGCGCCCCTTCGCACGGCAGAAGTGCCGTGAAGGTGCATCGAGAGCCTGCTTCATCCCCAGTTGGGATCTCGACCTTTACCTCGCTCACTCCGTCCGACCTGAGTGTCGCCTCAAACGAGTCCCGCTCCCACACCCGAATCTCGGTTGGCTCTGGCGATATCGTGCCGCCCCCCCCCCGCATCCTGCCGAGGCGAGCCCGGCCAGCACCGCCATCATGTGCAATCCACGTCGGAGATCCATTTGCCTCTCCCTCTTCAACCAGTTTGCCGTGGGTCAAGTTTGCTCCCATTCTGTCCGGAACTCGGGGATGGGGAACTCATTTCCCTCTTTTTGAGCCCCCGTTCGGTGGCCGGGGTTTCGGGAACAGTCAGCCACGGGCGTTCCCAACGCCTTTCTCGTTGTGCTCTGGATCACATGCCGTAATGGCTTATAATGAAACGCCTTGGCGGAGTGGGCGCGGAAATGGTCAGTCGCTTCTGCATCATCATCGGGGCCGGGCCGGCGGGGCTGGCGGCGGCCATGGCGGCCGCCCGAGGGGGGCAGTCCGTGCTCATCCTGGAGAAGAACCCCCAGCCGGGGCGGAAGCTGCTGCTGGCCGGGGGGGAGCGGGCCAACCTGACCGACCCGGCCTCGCCCGCGCTGGAGGCCCTGGAGGCCTACGGGCGGAGCGGGCGGTTCCTGCGCCAGGCCCTGGCCGCGTTCAGCCTGGGGGAGTTCCTCCAGCGCCTGGGGGTCCAGACCGAACGAGACCGCGACGGTCCGGGCGAAGGAAGCACCCATGTCCGCGGGGGATCGCGGCGGCTTCTGAACGCCCTGCTGGCCGAGGCGGGGAGATTGGGCGTCGAGATCGTCCGCGGGGCGGCTGTGCGTTCCGCCGCCCGGGGCCGCGACGGGGGCTTCGAGGTCGCCACGAAGGGCCGGAGCTGGAAATGCCGGCGCCTGATCATCGCCACGGGGGGCATGACCTATCCCTCGACCGGCTCCACCGGGGACGGCTACCGTCTGGCGGGGCTTTTCGGACATGACGTGGAGCCCCCGCGGGCGGCGCTGGGCGCGCTGGTCACCGAGCCGCACTTCCCGCCCCTGGCCGGGGTCTCCGTGGCCGACGCGTTGCTGACGTTGCGGCGCGAGGGGCGCAAGCTGGCCACAAGACGCGGGGCGCTGCTGTTCACCCATCACGGCGTCTCCGGCCCGGCCGCGCTGGACCTGAGCCTGGAGCTGGCCCGGGCGACGCCGTCGCCGCGGGATGTTCCCGGCACACAGCTCGTGGCGGACCTGTGCCCGGACACCACGGGCGAGCGGATCACCGAGGCCCTGCTGGCGGCCGCGCGGGCCAGCCCCAAGCGCCGGCTGGCCAACGCCGCGGCGATTCCCGCGTTGAGCGTTCGGCTGGCCACGGAGCTGGCCCGGAGGGCGGGGATCGATCCGGCCCGTCCCCTGGGGCAGATCTCCCGCCGCGAGTTCGGATCGCTGGCGGGGATCATCAAGGCGTTGACCCTGGTCATCCGCAAGCCCCCGGACCCGCGCGGGGCCATGGTCACCGTGGGCGGCGTCGATACTCGGCGACTCGATCCGTACACCATGGAGAGCCGGATATCCCCCGGCCTGCACTTCGCCGGCGAGCTGCTCTCCCCCGCCGGCCCGTGCGGTGGCTACAACCTCCTGATGGCCTTCGCCACCGGCCAGGCGGCGGGGAGAGGGCGCGGCGCCGTCGGACGGCCCGACACGGCGAATCCCTGATTCGCCGCCGGTCTCAGGGATGGGAATTGCACGGCAGAGCCAGACACAGATCGCACCCTCCAGCTCATCGGGTGGCACCTGTCTCCACGTCCAGGCCTGTCGGGTGGCACCCCCAAGCCGTCGTTTGGCTTGAGGGTGCGGG